>NZ_JAKUDW010000027.1:0-63924 GCF_022662595.1 Bacillus cereus group sp. BfR-BA-01524
CAGGCTGACGAACAGGCTCGTAAACAACAAGAAGAGCAAAAAGTACAGCAAACTCAAACACAACCCGCTTCAGGAAATACTAGTAGTGCATACTACAAAAATTGTGCTGCAGTTAGAGCAGCTGGGAAAGCCCCTTTACATAAAGGGCAACCAGGTTATAGCTCTCATCTTGATCGTGATGGCGATGGAATTGCATGTGAAAAATAGCAATAAAAAAGAAGCTTCTACTAAGCTTCTTTTTTATTAACGCAAAATATTACCACTTATTACTTTCCCCCTTATTTTAATAACATTCTTCTTATTATTCTCAAAAACGACACAGAATAAGTGATTTCAATCACTACATAGATTTTAATTTATCGCTATTCTTAATTTAGTTATTACATTCAAACTTTATGGAGGCGTTCATATGAAACATGCATTTACTGAAACTTCTATTGTCGGTGAGATCGTTACACAATTCCCGAAAGCTAGTGATCTTTTTAAATCATATAGAATAGACTTTTGTTGTGGTGGCAATAAACCACTTATTGATGCAATTCATGAAAGAAATTTATCAGCAACAGAAGTACTTACAGAGTTAAATACGCTTTATAATAATACGAAACGATTAAACGAATCTGAAATTGATTGGAAAAATGCTTCTTATCGTGAGTTGATTGATTATGTTATAAATAAGCATCATCGCTATTTAAATGAAGAATTACCACAGTTAAGCCCTTATGTAACGAAAGTATTACGCGTTCATGGGGCAAGTCAGCCTCATTTAGCTCAAATTCATACGCTATTTCATGAACTGAAAATGGAATTAGAGCAGCATTTAATTAAGGAAGAAACGGAAGATTTCCCATTAATTTTAGAATTCGAACGAAATCCAACTGATGAAAACTATGCAAAGTTACGTAAAGTAGTAGATGAACTAGAAAGTGAGCACAATCATGCCGGAAATATTATAAAAGAACTTCGTAAAGTGACTAATGACTTTACTCCTCCAGAAGGAGCGTGCGGCACTTATCGACTTGTTTATCAACGCCTTGAAGTGCTCGAGTCTGATTTATTTGAGCATATTCATTTAGAGAATAATATTTTATTTCCTCGTGCAATTACACGAGCATAAATATAGCGCAGGACATGAGTAAAAATATTCATGTCCTGCTTTTGCATTTATGAAAAATAATTACACTCCCCCTAATTTCTCTACCCATATATCCAAATATTCTTTTCACTTCCCCCTTCACATACATCCGAATTTAAACAATTTGTGAATTATTATAAAGATGTGATAAATATCACATCTCCCCCTTTTTTGATTTTCTATAATAAAAATATAATCCTTTGTTCAACATTTCACAGAAAAAGGGGAAACGAAAATGAAAAAACGTTTAGTTATGATCGGAAATGGTATGGCTGGAATACGCTGTATGGAAGAAATATTAAAACATAATAGTGATTCATATGAGATTACTATTTTTGGAGATGAACCGCATCCAAACTACAATCGCATTATGCTCTCTCACGTTTTACAAGGCAAAACAAATATGCAAGATATCATTATGAATGAATATAGTTGGTACGAAGAGAATGAGATAACTTTATATACAAACGAAAGAGTTCAAAGTATTGACCGAGAAGAAAAAGTCATTGTCACAGAAAAAAATCGTACTCTTACATATGACAAACTTATTATCGCAACAGGTTCTAGTGCTTTTATTTTACCTGTTGAAGGTTCTACTCTTCCTGGTGTAACAGGATTTCGAACAATTGAAGATACACAATTTATGATAGACACCGCTAAAGAAAAGAAAAAGGCCGTTGTTATTGGTGGTGGGTTACTTGGTTTAGAAGCCGCAAGAGGTCTTATTGACTTAGGGATGGACGTACATGTTGTTCATTTAATGCCAAACTTAATGGAGCAGCAACTAGATACGAAAGCAGCTTCTCTATTACGCGAAGATTTAGAAGCGCAAGGCATGAAGTTTCTAACGGAAAAGAAAACTGTAAAGATTCTTGGTACAGACCATGTTGAGGGCATTCAATTTGAAGATGGTGAAGTTGTAGATTGTGATTTAATCGTAATGGCTGTCGGAATACGCCCAAATACGCAAATAGCAAAAGATGCTGGTTTAATTGTAAATCGCGGTATTGTAGTCAATGACTATATGCTAACAAATGATGAGTCCATTTATGCAGTTGGAGAATGTGCGGAACATGACGGTATCGCATATGGACTTGTTGCTCCTCTTTATGAACAAGGTGCGATATTAGCAAAACATATAACGAATTTACAAACTGATGGATATTCGGGCAGTATCGTCGGTACGCAATTAAAAGTTGCTGGTTGTGATTTATTCTCTGCTGGTCAAATTTATGAAGATGATCAAACGAAAGCAATATCCATCTTTGATGAATGTAAACGTTCCTATAAAAAAGTATTAATTCGTGATAATAAAGTCGTCGGTATCGTTTTATATGGTGACACAGCTGACGGTACACGTCTCTTTAGCATGTTAAAGAAAGAAGAAGATATACAAGAATATACACCAGTTTCCATTCTTCACAAAGCTGGTGAAGAGAGTGAACTTGACGTTGCTACAATGAGTGCGGATGACACGATTTGTGGATGTAATGGTGTTACGAAAGGTACAATCGTTCACGCCATTTTAGAACAAGAGTTAACGACTTTTGAAGAAGTTAAAGGCTGTACGAAAGCCGCAGGGTCTTGTGGCAAATGTCGTCCGCTTGTGGAACAAGTTTTATCTCATACACTTGGAGATGCTTTTGATGCCTCAGCGCAATCTGCCGGTATGTGTGGATGTACACCTTTATCCCGTGATGAAGTCGTAGCGGCCATTCACGAGAAAGGCTTAAAATCTCCAAAAGAAGTACGAAATGTTCTTGGTTTTGCACATGAAGACGGCTGTTCGAAATGCCGCCCTGCTTTAAACTACTATTTACGTATGGCGATTCCAGAAGAATATGAAGATGATAAATCGTCCCGTTTCGTTAATGAAAGAATGAATGGTAACATCCAACACGATGGTACATTCTCTGTTATTCCACGTATGTACGGAGGCGTTACAACAGCAGATGATTTAATGAAAATTGCTGAAGTTGCGAAGAAGTATGATGTTCCACTTGTGAAAATTACCGGTGCAAGCCGAATTGGCTTATACGGTGTCAAGAAACAAGATTTACCTAACGTATGGGCTGACTTAAATATGACTTCTGGATATGCGTATTCAAAATCTCTTCGTAATGTAAAATCATGTGTTGGCTCTCGTTTTTGCCGTTTCGGTACGAAAGATTCATTAGGACTTGGTATGTTGCTTGAACAATCATTAGAAATGGTAGATACACCTCATAAAATGAAAATGGGTGTAACTGGTTGTCCGCGTAACTGTGCGGAAGTACTGACAAAAGATTTTGGCGTTGTTTGTGTCGAAAATGGATATCAACTTTATATTGGCGGAAATGGTGGTACAGAAGTACGTGAAGCTGATTTTGTAATGATTGTCCCTACTGAAGATGATGTCCTTCGCATCGCTACAGCTTACATGCAATATTATCGTGAAACTGGTATTTACGGAGAGCGTACTGCCTACTGGACAGAACGTTTAGGCTTCAATCGCATAAAAGAAATACTGCAAGATGCAAATATGGTTACTACGTTAAATGAACGTTTCCAAAAAGCTCGTGGCACATATAAAGAAGCATGGGGACAAGCACTAGAAACGAAATCATTAAAAGCGATGTATGAAGTAGAAACTGTGAAATAAGGAGCTGTGACCTATATGATACAAACGAAAGAAAAAATAAAAGTTATGCGTGCAGAAGACCTTCCTATTCAAATCGGTAAAGAGGTGCAAATGAAAGGTATGTCTTTCGCCCTATTCCGCCTTTCAAATGGCGATATTCGAGCTGTAGAAAATCGTTGTCCTCATAAAAACGGGCCATTAGCGGAAGGTATTGTATCTGGAGAATTCGTCTTTTGTCCACTACATGATTGGAAAATTTCACTACTAACAGGTGAAGTTCAAAAACCTGATGACGGTTGTATTCAAACGTATGAAGTAGAAGTTATTGACGGAGATATTTATATATACATGTAATTTACAAAAGGAAGCCTCCCCTGGCTTCCTTTTAAATAAAAATAGACGAGGTGCGAATATGAACGGATATGTATATTTAGTTGGTGCAGGACCAGGTGATGAAGGGCTTATTACAAAAAAAGCGATAGAGTGCTTAAATCGTGCAGATATCGTCTTATATGACCGCTTATTAAACCCTTCCTTTCTTAATTATACAAAAGAAACATGTGAACTTATTTATTGCGGAAAAATGCCAAAGAATCATACTATGCGTCAAGAAATGATTAACTCACACCTCCTTCAATTTGCGAAAGAAGGAAAAATCGTAGTCCGCTTAAAAGGCGGAGATCCATCTATTTTTGGCCGTGTTGGTGAAGAAGCAGAAACTTTAGCATCAGCAAATATTCCATATGAAATTGTACCAGGTATTACATCTAGCATCGCCGCTAGTAGCTATGCAGGTATTCCCCTCACCCACCGTGACTACAGTAATAGTGTCACTTTATTAACCGGACATGCAAAAGGTCCTTTAAGCGATCATGGAAAATATAATTCATCTTACAATAGCGACACAATTGCCTACTACATGGGTATAAAAAACTTACCTACAATTTGTGAAAACTTACTACAAGCAGGAACAAAAGAAGATACGCCAGTAGCAGTCATTGAATGGGGTACAACTGGTAAACAGCGCGTTGTCACAGGGACACTGTCTACCATTGTTTCTATTGTCAAAAACGAAAATATTTCTAATCCTTCTATGACAATTGTTGGTGAGGTTGTTTCCTTACGTAATCAAATCTCTTGGAAAGAACGCAAGCCATTGCACGGCAAGAAAGTTTTATTTGCATCTGCAACAAATAAAAAAAGCGCAATAAAGCAAATGTTACAAGAGTCCGGTGCAGAAATATATCAAATTCCAACTTTCAAAAAGAAAGAATACACATTAACCTCTGAACAAATCAATATGATTTTTAGCGTTGATCGTCTTGTATTTTGTTCCGCTGAGAGTGTAGACATCTTAATGCAATCATGCAGTAAATATCATAAAGATATTCGTTCCTTACAGGCAGAACTTCAGTATATGAACCTTTCTATTCAAGAAAAGCTCATGCAATATGGATTGTTAAGTAAACCTGCACAATTTTCTTCGAATTCAACGATTTATTTAGGACGAAACATTAACCGAATTGCTGTTATTCAAGAAAAAATTGGTGCTGGTTCCTATATGATGACTCATGAGTACACAATTGATCATCGCTTCGATGAAATTCATTCACGTATTCTTTCTGAATTCTCATGGGATAGCATTGTATTTGAAGGTCGTGCTTCTATTGATACGTTTCTAGCAGAAATAAAACGCCTTGGCTTTATCAATATTCTTACTCTCCCATTCTCGTATACCGACGTTCCAACTTTACACTATGCAAATAAAGTTGGGTTTCATAACGTAGATCATCAATTACAAGAAACTCTTATGAAGAAAGACATGGTGAGACAATGAAAGGAATTGTATATGTTGGACATGGGAGCCGGCTACAAGAAGGTAATGAACAATTCATTCAATTTATTCAATCTGTTATGAAAGAGCGAAACGAAAGAATTCAAAAAATAGCTTTTCTAGAACTAACGACACCTACTATTTCGGATGCAGTTACAGAAACGATACTAGAGGGAATAACTGAAATAATGATTGTACCTGTTTTATTATTTGCGGCAGCTCACTATAAACGTGATATTCCTTTTGAAATAGAGCAACTACAAAAGAAATATCCACAAATAACATTTTCAGTTGTACCTCCTTTTAGTACACATCCACATATGGTGGAACTTGTAGTGAAAAGAATACGTGAAGCTATGCCAATGCAAAATAGTAGTATTTTACTCGTAGGACGAGGCAGCAGTGATCCACAACCGATACATGAATTACAACAAATCGGAGCAGCCATCGAGCGAAAACTCGGTATGCCAGTATCCTGTTCTTTTTTAACGAAAGGAACTCCCTCTTTTACTGCTGAGCTCAAGGCTATAACATCGACGGCGTCCCACGTATATGTCATGCCGTACCTTCTCTTTACCGGATTATTACTTCAAAAAATTAAATTACATGCAAAAAAATATGATCACGTTACGACTTGTAACTGTCTTCAGTTTGATACATACATGAAGTTAACATTATTAGAACGAATGGAGGAATGCATATATGTATAACATGTACCCTCTTATGTTTAATCTACAAAATAAAGTGGTCGTTATCATTGGTGGAGGTAAAATTGCATATCGAAAAGCGTCTGGATTAAAGGATACAGGCGCTTTTGTCACTGTTGTCAGCCCAGAAATTTGCGAGGAAATGAAGGAGCTTCCTTATATTACTTGGAAGAAAAGAACTTTTTCTAATGATGATATTAAAGATGCCCACCTTATTTATGCAGCTACAAATCAACATACTGTAAATATGATGGTCAAACAGGCCGCCCATGATTTTCAATGGGTTAACGTTGTAAGTGATGGTACAGAATCATCATTTCACACGCCTGGTGTCATTCGAAATGATGAATATGTTGTCACTATTTCAACTTCAGGTAGGGATCCATCGTTTACGAAGCGTATGAAAAAGGAATTAACATCTATACTTCCTAAACTTATAAAAAAGCTTTCTCGTATTCACAAATTGTAATCTATCACTCAGCTAAAATAGTAATTAACTTTGAACAAACGTTTTTTAGAAACGTTTGTCCTTTTTGTTTTGATATTGTTTTTTAAAGTTTCACAAGCAAGTTACGAAGAAAATGAATGGTGCTGGCAACTTGTAAACTAATGAATTGTATGACAAATACAATATTATGAGCAACTGGTTCAATTCAGTTTTTACATTTGATATTCATCCAACCAAATTAACGCTTGTTCATAATCATCAAAAAATTTTACAGATTCTTTCGTATTAGCTTGCTGTAAATAATTCAGTATCTCTCCTTCTTCAAGAAGAAATGCAATTGCCTTACTATGATTCAAAATGATTTCATTGAAGAACTTCTCTTTCCATACTTTTTGAACAGAAAAATGATTTGGCGTGTATCCTTTTCTATCCACCAACAATTTGTATTTCCGTCCTTCGGAAATGAATTGCTGACAAACCTGCTCGAAACCATTAAACCATTCATACACATCCTCTGTTTTAATCTGGCCAATTAGATGGGTAACAATCAAATCTCCCGAAACCGTTGTGCTAATATTCTGTTCACTCAAATTAAAATCATCTCCCTTAATTACAATTATGAGGAAAAACCGCATAAAATCAATAAAGATAAAATTCTTACTTGACACTTTCACCCATTGCTATCCTCCTAAGCTCATGTAACTTTACATGACAAGCGAGATTGTGTCTTTTTTCGCAAGTATATATGTAAATACTTTAAAGATTTGCATACGAAATAACCCCTAATGAGTTTCCTTTTTTTGAATTAAGCCGCTTGATTATCAGACATTGTACAATTGTAAACGACACCCAATATATCAAAAACCGTTTTCTTCTCATATCGATGGGATTTCCGTCCATCATTTACCGCCTCAAATCTATTCGTTTTTGCACGTATATTCAAAACAAAATATATGACAAATAAATAACGACAGTTACTGTAATAATGCTGAAAAGTGTTGAAAATAAAACGATTTGCGCATGTAATTCAGGTTCTATTTGATACTCCATAGCAATGGTTGATGTATTTCTTGAAGTAGGAAAAGAACTTGCAATAAATAACGATTGTGCAACAATACCATCGATGTTTAGTAGGTATATCATGACAAGTGCTAATAATGGTCCCATCAGTAACCTTCCAATTAAAGCCCATGTTATGACTCGATGGAAAAAATTAAGTTTAATGTTGGATAATTGTGCCCCTAGCAATATGAGTGCTATTGCAACAAAACCATTTGCAAGCTGATTAAGAGGAATAAAGATAGAATTAGGAATTTGAATTGTAAAAGATTGAAAGAAAAGCCCTAATATGAGCGCATGAAATACAGGCAGTCTTAGAAATGATTGAATAATACTTCCGATTGTTTTTGTTGCTGATAGTAAGTTATATATCCCATACGAATAAGTTAAAAGATTCTGGAAAATAACAATAAAAATTTGAATGGAAACCCCCACTGGATTGTGACTGAAAATCAATTGACTTACTGGTAACCCATAATTACCGGAATTCATTAACGAAATGCTATTTTTTAGAGCTGCACTTTCTCCTTTTTCTAACTTTAATATTTTTGAAATGAAATGACTTACTATGATCAGACTCAGACTATAAAGCATTAAATAGTATATTATCTGGAGCAACAAACCTGTTTCTATACGAATATCATATATATTCACAAATACAGCCGCTGGCATCAAGCAATAAGTAATAAGTGTAGATAGCTGCTTTAAGTTAAATTGGAACTTTCTTTGTAAGATTGCACCAATTAGCATCAATATTAATATCGGTAATATTACGTCTAATATAATAAATACAAACATTTAAAACCTCATTCTAAATATATTTTAGTTGGATTAAATGCTTTACTAAATATGGACACATTTAATTCATCGGAAAACACCCTTAGTTCTCAATAATTAGAAAACTGAAATCAATAATATGAAAATGCTCATCAAAAATTCTTATTTCATTTCCCTCCCCTCTCTTTTCTTTAACATATCAAATATAACTCATAAAGAAAATTATGGATTATTTATACAAATTCATAACTTTATCTTATCGAACTAAACTGTATTCTTTAGTTTAAGAGTACTTTTTTCACAATATCCGTTAGCCTTACCAAAAAATTTGGCCCTAAAAAAATCTGATACTGCAGTTACTATGCGAAGAATACTTACATCAATTCCATACTTGTCGCTTAAACCACCTCACACACCTGATACTTGTTTATCTTGAGTGGACTTATATTTTTTTTCATCTAAACATCCCGATTCAATTAAATATTTGCATTCTAAAAATGAGTTCGATCTTTAGAATAGATTTAAGATTTCCTTCACTAATCTACCCTTTAATTGAATAACTTTTGACTTCTATATTTTAAAATAAAATTCCATAAACCTTCTGTTTTTCATTTTAAAAGCACATTCTTTTAGAAAACGAGCGTTTGTTGAGATAGCAATAAAAACATGTTGAAGCCTATTACAAAAAGAACCATCCCAAAATACTTTGGGACAGTTCTTTTTCCTTATTAATGATTCTTTAACATCACTAACAGTTTCTCTTGGCTATACATCCATACTGTAATGATTAAACAAGCAAGTGCGACTTCTGATAACGCCATAAATCCAATTGCATAATGACCTGTTAATTGGAATAGTAATGTTAAAATTAGCGGTGGGAAGAATCCTCCTAGTCCACCTAAAGCTGATACGAGTCCATTTACAATACCCGCTTGTTCAGAGAAGTACATTGGAACGAGTTTGAAGATTGTACCATTTCCGATTCCTGCACAAAATGCGACTAGTAGGCAACCAAATGTATACACGTTCATACTTGGCATAAATGATAAAATAATACCTGAAAGTGTTAAACCGATAAATACGAAGATTAATATTTTAAATGGATTAAACTTATCACCGAGCCAACCACCAATTGGGCGCATAATTGTTGCGAGTACGATGAATCCAGCTGTCCGCATACCTGCATCTACTTTCTCTAATCCGAAGTGAGATACTAAAAAGTTTGGTAAGTATACGGTAAATGCGACAAATGATCCGAATGTTAAAAAGTAAAAGATACATAAAAACCAAAGTTTTTCATTTTTATATACACCTTTTATTTGTTCCATTAATGGTGTATTCACCTTTTTCTCTTTACGATCGCCTAATAAAAAGTTCATAAGTGCAAATGCTGCAAGTAAAACTAAATAACACTGTACTGTCGCTCTCCAGCCAACTGAAGTTGCGATAACAGGCGCTAAAAATGAAGTAATTGCTGTTCCGGCATTACCTACACCGTAAATACCATTTACAAAACCGTGACTCTCTTTCGGAAAGTATTTTGGTAAAGAAGTTACCCCTACAGAGAATACAGCACCACCGATTCCGACAAATAATCCACCAATAATTAAATCCATCATAGAATTGGCAACACTAATATAAAAGACAGGAAATAATAATAAAATAAAACTAATAAAGAATAATTTTCTTGCTCCGAAACGATTTGTCCAATAACCAATTGGAATGCGAAGAACAGAACCTAAAATAACCGGTACTGCTGTTACTATAGAAATTTGTCCCGCAGTTAATGGAATATCCGCTTTAATATAAGGCATTAATGATGATAAAATGACCCATACCATAAAACCGATAACTAGATTAGAAGTTTGTAAACTTAATTGAAAATTAGGACTTTTCATCCTGTTCCCTCCTATGTATGCATAGTTATATTCATTCTCTCCAGCCTAATCACGTCCTAACATGATTAGGCTGAAAAGAATCAACCACCACTTACTGGCGGAATCATGGCTACGACATCGCCAACTTGAATGATGTCATCCTCATTTGCATACTCTTCATTTATAGCGACCATTATCTCACTTGAAATTGCTACGTTGTATTTCTTATTGAGGACTTCCTTGAGTTCCGCAACCGTAATATTTTCACAATCTATGTGTAATGCTGGCTTACTTACTTCTTCTTGCAAATGTGCAAATAATAGTACTTCAATCATATTCTCATCTCCTTTCCAGGCTCGCCATTACTATATGCTGTTTTCTCTAACTGATCGCCTATCCACGACTCTCCATCTTCCCAAAACTCTTTCTTCCAAATCGGCACCATTTGCTTTATACGCTCCATAATATATTCGTTCGCCTCATATGCAGCTTTCCGGTGTGGTGTAGAAACAGCGACGACAACAGCAAGATCCGAAATTTGTAACGTACCAATGCGATGTGTAATTGCCACATATGTCCCAGGCCACTTCTCCTCGACCTCGGTACCAATCTTCTCAAGTTGTTTTTCCGCCATTGTTTTATAAGCAACATACTCTAAATATAACGTGCGACGTCCTTTCGTAAATTCTCTGACAGTACCAATAAAAGTAGTAACCGCACCACACTCGCGCCGAATTACTTTGCTAGTAACACTTTCAATTGAAATAGGTGTATCAATTACTTCATAATACGTTTGTGTCATCTTGCACCTCTTATCTTTGTATAAATTAGCAACCTATTTTCCTATTATTTGTATGATTGAAGTGGTTCTTTCCATGGCCACTCACTTCCGACGTTTAATTCTAATAACAGTACCGAAACAGTTATTCCTGCTTCAAATCCTCTCGTTCCCCCTGGCAAAACGATAAATGCATTCGCTTCTGCAAGTGAAGAAATTGCGCTAGATTTATCTAAACCAACTGGTGTAACCTGCAATTGGCCATCTACAATTTCCACTCTCCCTCTTACAAAACGAGTAAACGGATTTGCTTTTGGAAAGTCTTTCTGTAAAATTGCTTCTACACGATATAAGTGGGGATTTTTCTTATGCAAGTATGTTTCAATGACTGGTCGAACATATAATTCACAACCGACATAACAAGCAGATGGATTACCAGATAGACCAAATAATAGTTTTCCTTCTAGCTCAGCTACAGTTGTCACACTTCCTGGTCGCATCGCTATTTTGTTGAAAAGTACATTTGCTTGTAATTCCTCATAAATAGCCGGTAAATAATCATAGTCTCCTACTGAAACGCCACCAGTTGTAATTAATATATCAACTTCTTTTATCGCTTTTTTTACAATGTTATAACACGTCTCAAAATCGTCAGCGAATTGCCCATAATACTGTACAATTCCGCCTGCTCGTTCAATTTGAGCAGCTACCATATAAGAGTTACTATTTCGAATCTTTCCTGGCTTTAATTGTTCATGTACTTCGAGCAGTTCACTTCCTGTCGTTACAATTCCAATGACTGGCTGTTTTACAACATATACCGTACTATAACCAAACGTAGCAAGAAGCGCTGCTACTCCTGGATTAATAACAGTCCCTTTTTTCACAAGGATGCTATTTTGTTTTACATCTTCTCCTTTAAAAGAAATGTTATCACCAGCAGCGAAAGAGCGTTTTAATGCCATATAAGTCTTTTCGTTTTCTGCAAATGCTTCCGTTAGCTCTAACATAACAACCGCATTACACCCTGCTGGAATTGCGGCTCCTGTCATAATACGGACAGCTTGAAATGCTTTCACTTCTTCTGTAAAAACAAAACCTGCTCCAATTTCACCAATTACTTCAAACATAATCGGGTTACTGCTACTGGCTTCTTTCGTATCTTCTGCTCGAATCGCAAACCCGTCGTACGGAGAGCGATCAAAATGCGGGACATCATGATCTGCAATAACATCTTCTCCAAGCGTTCTACCGTAGCTTTCTATAAGAGAAACCTTTTCTATTTCACCTTGGTAAGCATATTCCATTACTCGTGCAACTGCTTCTGCCACTGAGATTGGTGTACGTTTTTCTAACATTCTTTTTTCACCTCGTTTTTGGAACGTGAAACTTACTTTCTAGTCAGCCTATATATTTTGCGTATAATCGTTTTGCTATTTTCACATCATTTGTTCCATGAATAAATGCCCTACCGTCTGTAAATAAAACGAAACGATATTCATCAATTAGAAATGATAGTAAGTAAGGCGTTTTTTGGACATGTACACTTTTTTGTAATCGTTTTTGAACTTCCTCTAAATGAAGAACACGTTTTATCCCTGGACGGATTTGAACCGTATTCCGTCCACATAGCACTTCCGTTTTCATCTGTGCTTCAAATGTTAAACTTGGATACGTGCGTGTATTTCCACAAGATGGACATGTATTTTTCTTCTGTCTATTTACTTTTAATGAGAGATGCTGATTGTTCCAAATATCAAATGATAACATTGTCCCTCTTAGCGCCTCGAAATCATCCACCAATATTTTCATAGCCTCTGTTACTTGATGTGCAACGACCATTTGTACAGCTGGTTGAATAATTCCTGCTGTATCGCATGTTGCACCGCCCATAGGATGATCCATTAAGCAGCGAAAACATGGTGTTTTCCCTGGAAGAATTGTATACGTTACACCGTAACTTCCAATACATCCACCGTATATCCAAGGTATATTTTCTTTTTGTGAAATATCATTTATAAGTAGGCGCGTATCAAAATTGTCAGTCGCATCTATTATGAGATCCACTTCTTTTGTTAACTCTTTTATTTCTTGCAGTGTGACATCCGTTACAACTGGTACAATTTCCACTTCAGAATTAATCTTTCTTAAATGCTCTGCCGCTGCAATTGCTTTCGGTTTGCACTGCTGTGCATCTTCTTCTGTATATAACTGTTGCCGTTGTAAATTACTACATTCGACGTAGTCACGGTCAGCAATTGTCAATTTCCCAATTCCCATCCTAACGAGCGCTTCTGCATTTGCAGCTCCTAGTGCACCCGCACCGATTAGAAGCACATGCTTTTCTCTTATTTTTCTTTGTCCCATTTCACCAATTCTAGAAAACAATACTTGCCTTGAATAACGCTCCTTCATATGGAATCCTCCTTTCGTTATCCACCAATGTAAGACATTTCAACTTTTGGACGTTTATTTGTACTTTCAGCAGTTCTTTCATCTGAATATCGATCTGTTCTAAACTCCCATGTATGTTTGAGAATTTTTAGTAGTGATGCATCCGAAATATTTTCTCTAAGAAGCGTTCGTAAGTCCGTTCCTTTTTCTCCAAATAAGCACGTAAAAAACTTGCCGTCTGCCGAAATACGAGCTCTCGTACAAGAAGAACAAAATGACTCAGATACTGAAGTAATAAATCCAACTTCTGCATCACTCCCTACATATCGATACAATTTCGCAACTTCTCCAAAGTAACGAGGTTTAACAGGCTCAATCGGATATACACGATTAATCTTCTCTATTAATTGTTCCTTCGTAATGACTTGTTCAAAGTTCCAGCCGTTTGTACTGCCCACATCCATAAACTCTATAAAACGGAGCTGAATTTCTTGTTCTTTAAAGTAACGAGCCATATGAAGAATTTGACTATCATTCATTCCTTTTTTTACGACCATATTTACCTTTACTTCTAACCCTGCGTTCTTTGCTTCTTCAATTCCTTTTAATACAGGTTTTGTGCTTACATTTCGTCCATTAATTTTTTTGAAGACATAATCCTCTATCGCATCTAAACTAATATTTACACGTTTTAATCCCGCTTCTTTTAACGCCTTTGCTTGTTTTGCTAAATGAATACCATTTGTTGTGAGTCCAATATCTTTTAAGCCTTCTAGCTTTGCAAGTCTTACAATTAACGTCGGTAAGTCTTTACGCAATAACGGTTCACCGCCAGTAAGCCTAATTTTATTGACTCCCATACTTATAAATAATCTCGCTAATCTTTCTATTTCATCGAATGTTAGTAAAAGCTCTTCCTGTAAAAAAGCGTAATCAGGTCCGAACACTTCAGCAGGCATACAGTATGTACACCTAAAATTACAACGATCAATAACTGAAATACGTAAATCTTGAAATGGCCGTTCTAAAGAATCTTTCATGTTCTCATGCATCTATATCCCTTCTTTTCTGCTGCAATCCTTAGTAAGCTTTCGTTTTTTATTTGCCTTCATTATAAAAAAGAAGTTACATATTCAATGTGACTTTTCTCACATTACTTTCCCCATTCAAAAATTCTTCACAAATCCGTTCGAATTTTGTTCACATCTTTACTCTCATCCGCTTTGTCTATTGCATTTTTCAAACTAAAAACTGAAAATCTCTTCCCTTTACGGTCATTGAGATTTCAATTTATTTTTAAAATAGCTCTTGCATTTTCATCATACTTACACTCAAAATAGGAAATGTATTGCTTATAAGAAGAAAGGTGATCACTGTGGCAAACAGTATGACATTATCTCAAGATTTAAAAGAATTACTTGCATCTGTTGAATATAAAATGCAAATTAAAAAAGGTAGTTTTATTTTTCAAGAGGGTATGGAGGCAACAGAGCTCTATATCATCCACTCAGGAAAAGTACAAATTAGTAAATTAAGTGCTGACGGGCAAGAATTAACACTCCGTATTTGTTCGGCATACGACATTATTGGAGAATTAACATTATTCACGGACAATGCGAAGTATTTATTAAATTCAAAATGCCTTGAAGATGTTGAAGTAGGAGTTATAAAGCGTGAAACCTTAGAAAAAGCATTACTCCAAAAACCCGCACTTGTATTTGAATTTATGAAATGGATTAGTGAACATTTAAGAAGAATGCAAACGAAGTTCCGAGATTTAGTATTACACGGCAAAAAAGGTGCCCTGTATTCTACTCTTATACGAATGACAAATAGTTACGGTGTATTAAAAGAAAATGGGATTCTCATCGATTTACCATTAACGAATCAAGAACTTGCTAATTTCTGTGCAACTTCACGTGAAAGTGTAAATCGAATGTTAAATGAATTAAAAAAGCAAGGTACAATTTCGATTCATAAAGGAAAGATTACGATCCACGATTTACAATTTTTAAAATGTGAAATTGCCTGTGAAGATTGCTCTGCTTCTGTTTGCAGCATTGATTAGCATCTTATTTAGATGCTAATCTTTTTTCAATTTAAGCTACTTATTAACGGTTATTCCCTATATAAACAAAAACGAGGCCTTCCATATTAGACCTCGTTTTGTTTTAACCATTAGCTCCTATCCGTTTACAGCAGTATTATTTTTTCAACTCATTAGGAATACGTCTTCTGTAAATTACATAACTACGGCTTACATATTTAATTGGGGCACTAAATACATGTACAAGTCTTGTAAATGGCCATACTGCGAATAGACCCATCCCTGCAAGAATGTGAATTTTAAACCAAACTGGTACTTCCATCATATATTCAACTTTCGGTTGGAAAATAAAGAGACTTCGGAACCAAGGACCAATCGTTGTACGATAATCAAATCCTTTTGAATCGATATTTAAAAATGTTGAAGAAAGTCCTGCTAGCATTACGATAAGTAATAAAATAAGCGCAATATAATCTCCCTTTGTACTCGTTGCAATGATACGTTTTACTGTTACGCGGCGGTACGTTAATATAATTAAACCGATAATAGAAGCAACACCTGCCGGAAGCCCAAAACTAATTGCTACTACATGATATATATGCTCAGAAATACCTATTGAACGGTATACAGCTTCTGGAATTAAAATCCCCATAACATGACCGCCAATTACGAACATGATCCCAAAGTGGAATAATAGACTTCCGACCCGAAGCATTTTCTTTTCTAATAGTTCACTAGATTTTGATGTCCATCCAAATTGATCATAATTGTATCTAAAAATATGTCCACCGATAAAGATTGCAAAAATGATATAGGGAAACAATACCCATAGAAATTGATCCATCATTTTAACAACCCTCCTTTCTAATTTGTCTGTACACCCCATGCTTCGATAGCGAGTAGCACAGCCGCAAGAATTGGTTCATACATACTACCTGCTTCTTTTAATTGAACGTGTAATGCTTGTATATTCTCCGTGTATTTATTCATAATCGGTTCACTGTCTTGCTCATTTGCATTTGCAAAAAACTCAAGAAAAAGTGGTAAATAATCAGGTAGTTCTTTATCCGTTACTTCAAAACCAGATTTTTTATAATGCTGCTTTAACTCTAATAATTCAATACCTCTTTCTCTTTGTTCACCAGTGTTCATATAAGTAAGATACATATTTGTTTTCTTACCAAAATCGAATGTATATACGTAACTATCAATGAGTTGATCATTCGTTTTATCTAGCGCTTGCTTTATAAAGGCTGTAAGTAATGCTTTAACTTCTTCTTTTTCTATCGTTTCAATCTCTTCTTGCAATTCAGTTACAGCTTCTCTCCACCCTAGTTCAGGATAGGAGAGAAGAAAAGAAGAACAAGAAAAAGCAGTTTGTAAACTTTGTTTCATCATTTTCTGCCCCCTTTATTTAAGAAATTGTCATACAAGAGCCTGGACCACCTGCGAATGCTAAACCACAGCTTCCTTGTTCGCTATATAAATCTGCCACTTGTTCACGGTGAGTGCCCGGAATGACGAAGCGATCTTTATATTTCGCAATAGCAAGAAGACGATACATATCTTCTACATCCTGTTTCGTTAAACCAAGTTCTTTTAATACCGCTTCATTTGGCTCTTTATTAATTTGTAGCGCTCTCATATGCGTTCGCATAACAGCCATTTTCTTCAATGTAAGACGAATATGCGCTTCATCCCCTGCAGTGAGTAGATTCGCTAAATATTGAATTGGAATACGCATATTATCGATAGCAGGGAAAATCTCTTCTGCTTGCCAGTTACTGCCTTTCCCTTCCACCATATTCATAATTGGGCTAAGCGGCGGAATATACCAAACCATCGGCATTGTACGGTACTCTGGATGAAGAGGCAGAGCAATTTTCCAATCGATAATCATTTTATAGATTGGTGACTGTTGTGCTGCTTTAATCCATTCTTCAGGAATGCCTTGTTTTTTCGCTTCAGCTGCCACTTCTGGATCATTTGGATCTAGGAAAACAGTAAGCTGAGATTCATATAAATCTTTTTCGTCTTCAACAGAAGCCGCTTCTTTTACTTTGTCAGCGTTATATAGCATTACCCCAATATACCTGATACGTCCCACACATGTTTCTGAACAAATTGTTGGCATACCAGCCTCAATACGTGGGAAACACATTGTACATTTTTCAGCTTTATTCGTTTGCCAGTTAAAATACACTTTTTTATATGGACAAGATGATACGCAGAACCTCCAAGCACGACATGCATTTTGATCTACAAGAACAATGCCGTCTTCTTCACGTTTATACATCGCACCAGATGGACAAGATGATACGCAAGACGGATTCATACAATGTTCACATATGCGTGGTAAATACATCATAAAGACGTTTTCAAAATCTGTTTTAATTTCTTCTTCCATTTTCTTTACGTTCGGATCTTGTAATCCTGTTATATGTCCACCAGCTAAATCATCTTCCCAGTTCGGACCCCATTCAATTTTGTCTATAAATTCGCCTGTAATTGCTGATTTCGGACGAGCAACTGGTTGATGCTTACGCTGCGGGCTATTTGTTAATGTTTCATAATCATAATTCCAAGGTTCAAAGTAATCATCAATTGTTGGTTGATCTGGATTGTGGAAAATGTTCATAAGACGTTTCATTTTCGAACCTGATTTCAGCTGAATTTCACCATTTTTCAATTCCCAGCCGCCTTTATATTTCTCTTGATCTTCCCATTGTTTCGGATAACCAATTCCAGGTTTCGTTTCTACGTTATTAAAGTACATATATTCCGCACCTGGACGATTTGTCCAGGTGTTTTTGCATGTTACGCTACAAGTATGGCAGCCGATGCATTTATCTAGGTTCATTACCATTCCGACTTGTGCTTTAATCTTCAAGCCAATCTACCTCCTTCAGTTTACGGATGACAACATTTAAGTCACGCTGATTCCCAGTCGGACCATAGTAGTTAAATCCATAGCTTAATTGGCCATATCCACCAATCATATGTGTTGGTTTAACATGAATACGGGTTGGACTATTATGCGTTCCCCCGCGGGTGCTTGTTAATTTCGTACCAGGCACGTTAATGTGGCGATCTTGTGCATGGTGCATAAATGCCATTCCTCTCGGTATACGGTGCGTTACGACAGCACGTGCTACAACAACACCGTTACGGTTAAAGCACTCGATCCAATCATTATCTGCGACGCCAGCTTCATTCGCATCATCTTTATTCATCCAAACAGTTGGACCACCTCTAAATAGCGTTAACATCGGTAATGAATCGAAGTACATACTATGAATCGACCACTTATTATGCGGTGTTAAATAGTTTAGTGTAATCTCTTTCCCTTCTACTTCAGGGCGTGACTTACGGAACGGTTTATGTTGCAGAATTGGTTTAAATGTTGCCATCGTTTCACCAAATTCTTTCATCATGTCATGGTCTAAGTAGAAAGATTGTCGACCAGTTATCGTTCTCCAAGGAATAAGACGTTCCACATTTGTTGTAAACGGTGAGTAACGTCGTCCACCTTTTTCTGAACCTGTAAAGGCCGGAGAAGTAATTACTGTTTTCGGTTGTGCTGTAATTTGTTCGAATGTAAAGCATTCTTCTTCACGTTCTTCTGCTAAATCACGTAATTTTAGATCTGTTTGTTTTTCAAGTGCTTCCCATGCTTTTACTGCCATATGACCGTTTGTTGTAGAAGAAAGCGTTAATACCGCTTCAGCAGCATTGATTGCTTCTTTTATGTCTGGGCAACCTTTCGCAATAGTATCCGTTCGAACAACTCCTAATTTGCTCTTTAATTGCTCATACTCTTTTTCTGCTGACCAAGAGATCCCTTTCGTACCAATCGGTTGTTTTCCGGCATTTGGTCCAAGTGCTGTCATTTTGTCATAAATCGTTTTATAATCCCTTTCAACAACATGAATTTGCGGCATCGTTTTACCCGGGATTGGTTCACACTCACCTTTGCTCCAATCTTTAATCTTGCCAAGTGGTTGCGCTAATTCTTGCGGTGTATCGTGAAGAAGTGGTGTTGCAACAACTTCTTTCATTGGTTCAAGATCAATCTTCTTCGCTAAATCTGAAACAGCTTTAGAAAGTGAAGTGAAAATATCCCAGTCAGAGCGTGCTTCCCAAGGTGAACCGATTGCTGGATTAAATGGATGTACAAATGGATGCATATCTGTACTACTTAAATCATGTTTTTCGTACCAAGTTGAAGCAGGTAAGACGATATCAGAATACAGTGCTGTTCCAGCCATACGGAAATCTAAATTAATGAGTAAATCAAGCTTCCCTTCTGGTGCTTCTTCATGCCACTTAATTTCTTCTGGTCGTAATGAATCACTATCGTCATTCATTAATCCGTTTGTTGTACCTAATAAATGTTTTAAGAAATATTCATGCCCTTTACCAGAACTTGAAATTAAATTCGCACGCCATACGAATAAGTTGCGCGGGAAGTTGTTTTTATTATCTGGATCTTCAATCGCAAATTTCAGTTCTTTTTCTTTTAATTTTTGTGCAACATATTTTCCGATTTCTTCTTGCGTTGTTGCGCCAGCAGCAACAGCTTCTTTATATAATTCAATTCCATTTTTCTCGAATGTCGGATAAGAAGGTAACCAGCCGAGTCGTGCTGCTAATACGTTGTAATCACCGTGATGTTGATAACGTGAGTTACCTTCAATTGGTGATGCTAAATGTCCAACAGGTGTATCTTCATAGCGCCATTGATCTGTTACGAAATAGAAGAAAGATGTACCATTTTGTAATTTTGGTGGCCCTTGCCAATCTTTTGCCATCGCGATTGTTTGCCATCCTTCTGCAGGTCGTAACTTTTCTTGACCAACATAATGCGCCCATCCCCCGCCGTTTACTCCTTGTGCTCCAACTAGAAGAACAAGATTTAATACTGCGCGATAAATCGTATCAGAATTAAACCAATGGTTAATACCAGCTCCAACAATAATCATCGAGCGACCATTTGTATCAACGGCATTTTGTGCGAACTCACGAGCGATTTGAATAATTAGTTCTCGTTTCACTCCTGTCATTTTCTCTTGCCATGCAGGTGTAAACGGTACATCATCATTGAAGTCTTTCGGCTCTTGTCCGCCAAGCCCTCGGTTCACGCCGTAATTTGCTAACGTTAAGTCGTATACAGTTGTAACGAACACTTCGCCTTCTTCTGTCATAACCTTTTTCACTGGAATTGTACGTTCTAATACTTTGTTTCCATCATCAGAGAAGTACGGAATTTGTACCGTTCCAATCGATTCTTCCATTCCAAGTAAAGAAAGACGTGGATCAATCTTTTCACCTGTTTCTTCATCTTCTAAACGCAAGTTCCATTTCTTTTCGTTATCCCAACGTGAGCCCATTGTGCCTTGAGGTGTTGCAAAATCATTCGTGTTCTCATTCCAAAGAACAGGTTTCCATTCTCCTAACTTCGTTTCGCGTCCAATATCAGCAGCGTTTAAGAAACGATCAGCAACGAATTGATCTCCTTTTTGTTTCAATGTGACAAAGAAAGGAAAATCAGTATATTGCTTCGCATACTTTGTGAAATATTCCACTTGATTATCTACGTAAAACTCTTGTAAGATCACATGCCCCATTGCCATCGCAAGTGCACCATCTGTACCTTGTTTCACACTAATCCAATCATCCGCAAACTTTGTAGATTCAGCGAAGTCAGGACTGACAGAAACGACTTTCGTTCCTTTATATCGAACCTCTGCTAAAAAGTGAGCATCTGGTGTTCTCGTCATCGGTACATTTGAACCCCATGTCATAATGTAACCAGAGTTATACCAGTCACTACTTTCTGGTACATCTGTTTGATCGCCCCAAATTTGCGGAGAAGCTGGTGGTAAATCTGCGTACCAATCATAGAAACTAAGCATCGGCCCACCCATAAGTTGCATAAAACGACTACCAGCAGCATGACTTAACATCGACATAGCTGGAATTGGTGAAAAGCCAACATTTCGGTCTGGACCGTATTTAATTACTGTATAAAGTAGAGAAGCTGAAACGAGTTGTAACACTTCATCCCAATTCGCACGAATAAATCCACCTTTACCACGCGCCTGCTTATACGTACGTGCTTTTTCAGGGTTTTCCACAATACTTTTCCAAGCATCTAGTGGTGACTCGTTATTTTGTAGTTCCTCTTGCCACATACTCCAAAGAACACCACGTACATACGGATATTTCACACGAAGTGGACTATAAATGTACCAAGAAAAACTTGCTCCACGCGGGCATCCTCGTGGTTCAAAATCTGGCATATCAGGACCTGTAGTCGGATAGTTAAGCTCCTGCCCTTCCCAAGTTACAATTCCATCTTTCACATATATATTCCAGCTACATGAACCAGTACAGTTCACACCATGTGTAGAACGGATTACTTTATCATGCTGCCAACGCTTTCTGTACACATTCTCCCATTCGCGATCTTCATATGTTTCTTGTGTATGATTATCGTTATAACGATCTATTGGTGAAAAATATTTTAAACGTCTCATTAGTGCTGAAGGTTTCTTCTTCATACTGTTCACTCCTTTAATACGTCTCTCTTACATACCCTTACTATAAGAGAGGTTGTAAAATACAGATGTGACATTTCGCACAGTTCAAGAGATTGTCAAAAATTCAGTAGAAAATAAGGTTGTGAGAAAATCTTTTGTTCCGTTGTGAAGATTATGGTTAATTGTAATTATTAGGAGAATGGTATTTTGAGGTATCGACTATTTTGCAATAGAAAAAACGTAGGAGAAGTTCCTACGTTTTTTCTTTATAAATATATGAAAAAGAGTTTTGATATTATTTCAAAACTGCCATAAGGAAAAGAGTATAAATTGTATGTAAGAAATTTTTTCCCAATGTTATTATTTTATATTGAGTCTGATTTTACATAAAACTACAAATCATTATTTACTGTATTGCCCTTAGTTACGGAAACAATTATACTAGATGTAATCGAAATAAATAATCTGAATATTCTTAGAATTTAAAGTAGACCTTTTGCTATCTACATATAGAATTAGAAATATGTCCACTAAATTGATTAGAAAACGATAATAACATTAGGAGGATTACGATGCCCCAGCTTGATTCATTACATCCCACTGTAGAAAAAATAATCAATAATATTGAAAAAATAATGGTCGGAAAACGAAAAGAAACAATCTTAGCTTTGACAGCTCTCTTAGCTGAAGGTCATGTGCTATTAGAAGATGTTCCTGGTGTCGGGAAAACAATGCTAGTACGTGCTCTTTCTAAATCCATTGATGCTAATTATAAGCGAATTCAATTTACACCTGATTTATTGCCTTCAGATGTAACAGGAGTTTCTATTTATAATCCGAAAGAGCTCCAATTTGAGTTCAAGCCTGGACCAATTATGGGGAATTTAGTACTTGCTGATGAAATTAATCGTACATCGCCAAAGACACAATCTGCTTTACTTGAATGTATGGAAGAAGGCAATATTACAATAGATGGCATTACAAGACCTTTACCAAAGCCATTCTTTGTCATGGCTACACAAAATCCGGTCGAATATGAAGGAACATATTCTCTACCAGAAGCTCAGCTCGATCGTTTCTTATTGAAACTAAAAATGGGATATCCTACACCAGAAGAAGAATTTGAAATTTTAAACCGAATGGAAAAAATAAATCCACTCTCTCAATTACAGGCCATTACTACAATAGAAGAATTACTTTATTTACAACAAAGCGTACGGGTAGTAAGTATGGACAAAGCAATTAAGCATTATATTGTAAAGCTTGTTAATCAGACTCGTACATACAGTTCTATACAGCTAGGTGCAAGTCCACGTGGCTCAATTGCTTTAATGAAAGCTTCACAAGCTTATGCATTTATCCATGGCAGAAATTATGTTATTCCAGACGATGTTAAATTTTTAGCCCCTTACGTTTTAGCGCATAGACTCATTTTAAAAATGGAAGCAAAATTTGAAGGAATAACTGGCGAACAAGTTATCGCAAAAATCGTTGCACGAACTACCGTTCCGACTCAAAGGACGATGAACCCTTGATGAAACGAATACTGCTAGCACTATATCACGTTACGAAGTTATTGCTACTCCCTTTATGCCTAGTCTTAACATTTGTGTACGCTATGTTTCAAGGAGGGTTTGTAAGTTGGTTTTTATTTTACAGCACAATTCCCATTGCTCTTTATTCACTACTACTACCCTTCTACGCTTTACGGGACGCTGAAGTAAAGCGAATAACAAACAAAAATGGGTATGTAGTAGGAGAACAATTTGTAAGCACGATTACAATAAAAAGAAAATTTCCTTTTCCCTTACTTTATTTAGTTATAGAAGATGAACTGCCACCACAATTTATAAGTTGTAAACAAACAAAGATGAATAAGGTAGTACTCTTCCCAGGATTGAAACGACATATTTCGTTTCAATATGTTATTGATACAATCTCTAGAGGCGAGCACACTTTTTCAAGCGTTCGTGTCAAAACTGGCGATTTATTCGGCATGATGGAGAAAGAAGTAACTTTTTCAGTTCCAGATACATTTTTAGTCTATCCCCACTATGTAGATATAACGTATCGACAATTGGAAAATCATTTCGAACAAGGAGCGCTTTCAGCAAATATAAATTCAGCAAAAGACTCTACAATCTCTGTCGGTGTCAGAGACTATAAACCTGGTGATCGCTTTTCATGGATTGATTGGAAAGCAACTGCACGAACAAACAATATTATGACAAAAGAGTTTGAACAACAGCGCAGCCATAATATCATGATATTCATAGACAGAACCGAGTCTCCTCTATTCGAATCAGTCGTCACATTTACTGCCTCTATCGTAAGGGCTGTCTTGAAACAAAATTCACCAGCATCATTCGTGTCTATTGGAAAAGAACAAACTATTTTCCCTTTAGACAATGGAGATACGCAGTTACAACAAATCCTTTGTCATTTAGCAAAAGTACAAGCAGACAGTGTATTCCCGCTCTCTCAGAGTGTAGACATGGAACTAAGAAAAATTTATGAGCCCGTCACGATTATACTCGTGACAAGTAATCTTTCTCCCGATATTCAAAAGGCGGCTGATTGTGCTGCTATAAGAAATAGAAAATGTATGATTTTTGTCGTGAAAGAAAAAGCGAATCAACTTTCACACCGAGAACTCAGTATACTAGAAACTCTAAAAAAACGACAAATATTTGTAAACACGGTTTATGAAAACCGGTATACAAACGTGTTTTTTGAGGTGAGCAAATGATAACATTACAAGCAAAATACAAGTGGGATACGAATAGATTCTTCATGCATGCATGTGTATTTCTTCTTTTACTAGAATGGCTAAGACCTCTTATAGGTATTACAAATGTAGGTAGATTAGATATTTTCGTAACATTTATAGGAATTTGCTTCGCTCTCTCTTTTTTTCAAACGAGGTGGCAGATTCCAATAAAAATTGTCACAGTCTTATTTATCATTCATTCCCTATATTATAAAAATGCTTTTATAAATCCATCTTGGCTAACAACATTCTTTTCTGATATGTTTCGAAATTCCTCCCTGTTTTTCCAAGGGAATTTACTAGATATTTCTCCAATTTTTCCGACAGTTTTATTTTTTCTCTCATTTTGGTTTTTGAGTTCTTTCACTTCATTTTGGATTATTTATAAAAAACGTGGGTTTCTATTTCTTGTATTGACTATTATTTATATCGCAACTTTTCATAACTTACATTTATACAATGCAAACTACGCTATTATTCGTACTGTTGTCATCGGCTCTTTTATGCTTAGTCTTCTTCAAGTAGAACGAATAAAAGAGCGCGAACACTTACAAAATTATGCTAGGGAAATCTCAAAATTACTTAGACCACTTACAATATTTATTGTATTATTAGCAACCATCGCATACTTTGCTCCAAAATTTGGCCCTCAATGGCCAAACTCAATGGATTTTTTAAAATTCAACACATCTGAAGCAAGTAAAGAACAAAAAGTTTCTACAATTGGGTATGGTTTAGATGACTCGCGATTAGGTGGTCCTTTTAAGGCGGATCCTACAATTGTTTTCACAGCACAAGCGCAAAACAAACAATATTGGAGAGTAGAAACAAAAGATTTTTATACAGGAAAAGGCTGGGAAATTTCTGAAAATCCGAAAAAGGTTTCTTTTAAAAATAAAAACGACGTCGTAAGCTGGTATGAACAAAATACAAAAACGGAAACTACTGAGGCAACAATTACCATGCAAAAAAGTTACCCTCACCTTACCTATCCAGCAGGATTAGTATCAGTTGAGGCTTCTTCTGATGTATCATACAGTGTTGACCCGTTTTCAGAAAAAATTTATACGATGAATGGAGACTCTTCTACTACTTTAAATTCGTATAAAGTAACATATGAGATCCCTGAGTTTTCCATAGAAAACTTGAAAGCTGTAAAAGCAAATGCAGGTCAAGAAACAAATCCTTATTTTATGACAAAGTACACACAACTTCCCGAGTCATTACCACAGCGCGTAAAAGACTTGGCTGTTAATCTTACAAATGATAAAGACAACCGGTATGATAAAGTATTAGCTATTGAAAATTACTTCACAGACAACTCTTTTACATACGAATCAACGAATGTCTTGTACCCTGCCAAAAGCCAAGATTATGTAGATCAATTCCTTTTCGATACAAAAAGCGGCTACTGTAATAATTTTTCGACGTCTATGATTGTACTACTTCGTTCTGCCGGGATTCCCGCTCGCTGGGTAAAAGGCTATACAGAAGGAACTCTTGACAATACACTTGCCTCTGCAAAAGGTGAGGATGTTTATACAATCACGAACGATAACGCACACTCTTGGGTCGAAGTATATTTCCCAGGATACGGATGGATTCCATTCGAACCAACAAAAGGATTTACCAATCCCTATAATTTTATAAATAATACGCCTGCTCCTATTTCACAAAATAGCGAAGCAAATAATTCTAATAACGAGCAAACGCATCAACGAAATAATGAAGCAAAACTTAAAAGTTTAATAGAAAATACAGAAGAAGCTTCTACTAAAAAGGTCACAAATTCTAAAACTAATTTTTCTTGGTGGTACGTATTCCTCTCTACGATACTAATTAGTATTATGGGATACATTCTCTTCACCACTAGAATGAAATGGATAACATTTCTTATTATTCATTTCTATAAATACCGAAAAGATGATGCTGTTTATCAAAAAGCTTACGGTGCACTTTTAAAACAATTTGCGAGAATTGGCATACCACGGGGTGAAAGTCAAACATTCCGAGAATACGCTCTCCATATCGATACACTTTACAACTCGGCCGATATGCAACAACTTACTGCCAGTTATGAGAACGCTATGTATCAACAGGGGCAGGCTGCAGCAGAATGGAAGAAATCCGTACATTTATGGGAAGTGCTTATGAAAAAAGCAGCTTCTCCACCTAAATCAGATGGCTTTGATACAGTTATTTAATCTTGAAAATTTGAATTTAAAGAAAACGTCTCAAAGAACTACATTGTTCTTTGAGACGTTTTTTAATAAAGTGAAACTCCTACTTATTCCCCAAGCACCTTCTCAATCTCAACCTCTAAATCTACCGGCTTCGTCTGCGGAGCAAAACGCCCTACTACTTTCCCGTCTTTTCCGATTAAAAACTTCGTAAAATTCCATTTCACTGCTTTCATACCAAGTAAACCTGGTGCTTGTTCTGTCATGTATGTATATAGAGGGTGAGCCTTATCACCTTTCACATCAACCTTTGCAAACATCGGGAAGTTTACACCGTAGTTTAATTCACAAAAACTAGTAATGTCCGCTTCTGTACCTGGTTCTTGTCCCCCGAATTGGTTACAAGGAAATCCGAGTATTTCGAGTCCTTGGTCTTTATATTTATCATATACCTCTTGTAATCCTTTATATTGTGGTGTGAAACCACATTTGCTAGCTACATTGACAATAAGAAGTGCTTTTCCTTCGTAATCTTTTAACGATTTTTCTTCACCTGTAATTGTTTTAGCTGAAAAATCATAAACTGTCATTGTCTTTGCCCCTCTCTTCACTATCATTCTATGTTTATACTATACTACATTCGTGAATATACAGCTCTTATTACGTACTTATAAGTTGTAATGATAACGCTTTATTTCTGTTCGAAAATTCGACACAAACTACTAGACTTTTATGATGGAAAGTTTTACAATTAAATTGTGAACAAAATGTGACAGTTTATATTCCATTATAAAAGAAAAGGATGGTGTCCATTATGAAAACTGCACAACATGAAACGATTTCAAATCGCGAGTTTTATTTCGTACTATATATGATGTTATTGTATGTTACTGGCTGGGTAATCGATGTAAATGGTTTATTCTTAAGCTCCTACTTTAATTTAGCAGGAGAGATTATGCTTCCATTAGTTGGCGGGATTGTTGGACTGTTCATTATGTCTATTAATAAACAACAAACGAAATAATAGTATTACAAAAAGGCAGAAGACGAGGCTTTCGTTTTCTGTCTTTTTTCTATTTTAGCGTATAATAGAAACATGCAGTATATAAGGAGTGGTAACTATGAAAAAAGTAGAGCAATTATCTTCTCACCTATATCTTATTGATGATTTCGATTTACAGCATAATGAACGAACTGGTACGTATGTTTTATTAGGTGACGATATTACTTTAATTGAAACTTGTGCAGCCCCTTCTCTTCCGTATATTTTAGAAGGCTTACAACAATTACATATTGATTTAAACGATGTTAAAAACATTATCGTTACACATGTGCATTTAGATCACGCTGGCGCAGCTGGTTTAATGATGGAAAAGTGCCCAAATGCTACGTTATATGTGCATTCTCGTGGTGCTCGTCATATGATTGATCCAACAAAACTTATTTTAGGTGCAAAAGCTGTCTACAAAGAAGATTTCGATAAACTCTTTGATCCGATTCTTCCAATTGAAGAAGAACGTGTTCATATTGTACAACATGGTGATACGTTAAAAATTGCAAAAGACCGCACCCTTACATTTTATGATACACCAGGACATGCGAAGCACCATATTAGCATTCATGATTCATTAACAAACGGGATTTTTACTGGCGATACAATTGGAATTTATTATAGAGAACTCGCAGACGTTGATGTAGAGTTATATCTACCATCAACGTCCCCTTCACAATTCCAACCAGATGCGATGATTACTTCTAAAAATCACATTCAAAGTATGAATGTAGATACTATTTATTTCGGTCATTACGGCGCATCCTCTCATGTTACAGAAGTATATAAGCAACTGGAATATTGGCTACCTATTTTCGTTCATACTGGTAAGGAAGTCTTTGAAAAGTATAATGATTTCGATGAAGCAACTAAAGCTTTACAAACTTTGTTAATGGATAAAATCTCTTCTCATCTTACAAAGTTAAACGTTCCATCAGATCATTCCGTTTATAATATTTTACATCTAGATATAGAAATTAGCGCAATGGGCATTATTGATTATTTCACGAAGCAAGAAAAAGCAAACTCCACTATTAACTAACAGTAAAAGAAGAGATATACAACAGTAGTTATTGTATATCTCTTCTTTTTTTGAATATATTTTGAGTAAAGGATGGTGGAATATAATGCAAAAATTGATGCTATACCTCTGCTTCACATTATTTATCGTCTTATTATTATTTGTCGGAGTGAAAATTCAATTTTATTTAGATACAGACGCTCAAGTGAACTTTAACGTTTATCCAAGATTATTCTACTTTACACTCTTCCCTCTTATAGTTGGTATTTTATTACGATTCCTTCAATCTGTTAATCGCGAAACGAGTAAACAAAACTGGAGCTTTCAACCGGATAAGTTTATCGCTATTACAGTGCCTACAATATTAATTTCCTTTTCCCCTGCACTACTCTTTTCACCACTTGGCGAATACCTACCTTATTTAGCTAATGTTATTCTTATAAATACAACTTTTGTTACGATAATTAGTTTAATAGCTGGTTATTCACTTTTAGATTGTTTTATACAAAAGGACAATGCAACGATGAAAAAATATAATTGAATGCTCTATTTTCTTTTAATAAAGAAAGCTCAAAGCTAAAGCTTTGAGCTTTTTTACTTATCTCACCTTTTCATCTACATATTCCATAAACTGCTCCGCTTTAATAAATCTTTCTTTGTACGCCTCAGGTACTTCTTCTACTTTTATTGCACCAGTTGATTTTGTCTTCACTCGTACTATTTCATGTGTCATTAAAGCTTCCATATAGCGATCAAACTCTTCTTGCGTTAATACTTCTTTACTAGATTTATGACCATTTAATTTATCAAAGTATGGTTGAAGGCCCATACTTATCTTTTTCATTTCTTCTCTTTTTGCTGGTGATAATCCATCATAATCTATATTACCGTTCGAATCTCCGTACGCAAGCTTTGCATTTGTTAATTTTTTTAGTTCTTTTGTAAACTCCTCATATTCCTTCGTGCCCATTTCATCTTTCGCTTCTGATAACTTTGCATTAAAACGCATATACGCTTCTAACGTCATCGCTCCGGCGTGTTTTTTTAAATTCTCAAAAGATCCGTATATACCATCCGCCATAATAGATTGATATGCAAAACCGGTCGTAGGGATTAAAAATGCTGCTGCAAGCACTCCGGCGATAAAACGTTTCTTCACCTTACTTCCCCCGCGATTCATTTTGATTTGAACAATTACTTTTTCTTTTAACCCCGGCGGGGCAACAATCCCTTTTACTTCTTCTTGCATAGATTCTCTAATTCTACAATCTAAACTCATTTTACATTCCCTACCTCTCCTAAAAAGATTTCTTCTACTTGCTCTTTTTGACGTAGTTTCTTTAATGCCGCATGAATTCTAGATTTCACAGTACCAATTGGAATATGTAATATCTGTGCTACTTCTTCTTGTGAATAATCGTGTAAATATCTTAAGATAATAACTTGTTTCAATTTATACGGTAATTTATGAATGAGTTCGATTAGTTTTTGGTTTGATATTTTACTTACAACATCGTTAGAAAAATCAATTTGTACTGGTTTTCTTTGCTCTTCTGCTTTTTTCATAATTCGTAGTCGCATCCACCTCTTTCTTCTATAAGAGTGAATTTGTTTAATCGCAAGCCCAATTAGCCAAGGGCGAAATGGCTTCTCACTGTCATATTTACGAAGCGATTCATATAGCTGTATGTATACTTCTTGAACGACATCATCTACATCTGTTTTATCTTCTATTAAAAAATGTGCTGTTTTATATACTTCTTGAATCGTTACATCATACAATTCGCTATATGCTTCTTTATTTCCTGATAAAGTTAATCGAATTAAATGTGCGTAATCTATTTCACCCTTCATATTCCAGCCCTCCTTTGTCTTACACTATATATTGGCAAGTAATTCATATTTCGTTCGATTTTTCCGAAATTTTTTTATATAAATTAATATAATGATCCAATGAGTTCATAAGCTTCACTTATAACCACGCATAACTATTATATAATTTTCCAATTTCTGATAAAGATTTAAAATGATTTATATAGTCAAATTTAGGAGGATATATGATGAAAGCTATCGTTGTAACGTCGTTCGGTGATCCTGAAGTGATGAAATATACAGATGTGGATATGCCGACTATTTCAGAAGATCAAGTTTTAATTCGCGTTTTTGCTACTAGTATAAATTTCGCTGATATTAAATCACGTTATGGCAAAAAAGGAAATAAAGCACTACCTTTTATTCCAGGTATAGATGCCACTGGTATTGTAGAACGTGTCGGTTCTCAAGTTAAAAATATTCACCCTGGACAACGTGTCATTGCTTTTCCTCAAAATGGATCCTACGCAGAGTACGTTGTTTCAAATGAAAATCTCACTTTCGTTTTACCCCATGAAGTCGACTTTCAAACTGCAGCTGCTTGTCCGATCGTATCTTTCACAAGCTATAATTTACTTGCCAATGTAGCAAGACTTCAACAAGGTGAATCTGTTCTAATTCATGCAGCCGCTGGAGGAATTGGTACTACTGCGATTCAACTCGCAAAATTATTAGGGGCTAAAAAAGTAATCGGGACTGTAGGAAGTGTAGCAAAAAAAGAAATTGCTTTAGATGCTGGAGCTGATTATGTTATTTGTCATCAAGATGAAAATTTTGTAGAGAAAGTCAATGAGCTGACAAACGGTGAAGGGGTCGATGTAATTTTAGATTCTATTTCTGGAACTGTCTCTGAAAGAAGTTTAAACTGCCTTGCTTATTACGGTCGCCTCGTTCATTTCGGTAATGCTAGTGGTGAAATTGGTAACTTTCAAACGAAAGATTTACATGCAAGTTGCCGCTCTATACTCGGTTTTAGCTTTGGGACCACACGAAAAAAGCGTCCTGAACTGCTTCAAGAAACTGCAAATGAAGTTTTCCGTTATTTACATGACGGACGTTTACAAATTAAGGCTACGAAATCTTTTCCACTTCAAGATGCAGGGAAAGCACATGAATGGGTCGAAAGTAGAAAAAGTACAGGGAAAGTAATACTAACTGTTCAGTCTTCTTCCTGAAATGAATACTTGAAACAGAGGTGGCATTCATGGGATCACGAATTATGCATGTTATTATCGCTAACGGTATTGCTGAGAAACTATCTATTCAAGATAAAACTTCTTTCTTACTTGGAGGGGTAGCCCCTGATGCGGTTCATTCAGCAGAAGAAAAAGGAACTTCACACTTTTACGCTGGTACGACGAAAAACTATACGAGAAGGATAGATTTCAATTCTTTTTTTCAAAAATATAAAGTTCATATGGATTCCCCTTTTCTCTTAGGTTATTACACCCATCTCATTGCCGATGATAATTGGCTAAGTGGCTTTTTTCTACCATGGCTAAAAAATAGAATAGAAAATGACGAAACTATCGCACCCCTGTACTATAACGATTTTAAATTGTTAAATGCAAAGTTGCTTCATCATTACGATAAAGAACAACAGCTCTTCTCTCTTCTCAATCAAGAGGCTCACATTGTGGATATTGAAGAGGTTTCTAAAGAAAACGTTTTAGCTTTTCGAAAGTATCTTTTTGAAGATATGTTGTATCCCGAGCAACATTTGCATGAAGACTTACAGGTGTTTACGTTTAATCAAATTGTCGGTTACATTGAAACTGCTATTGAAAAAGGTGCATTTTTTATTACAAAACTCTCTCATGAAAAATCCACTTCAAAGATTTAATCCCCCTCAATATATTTGAGGGGGATTTTCACATAGCAATATTATTATTGGTTCTTCTCCATAACCGCAAAATAATTCCCTTCACTATCAGCAAAGTTAAACACTTTACCAGAAGGCATAGTTACCATTTCTCCAACAGTAACATTTTTATTTTTTAAATCTGCATATAATTGATCCAGATTTTCTGAGAAGAACATTAAGGACGGTGTACCAAGATTTAATTCTGGGCTCATTTTCGAAATAACTTCTTTATTATGTAATATAATGCTCGTTTCAGCACCGTTAGTTGGAGCAATTTCAATCCATCTCATTCCTTGTTTGTTATCTTCCTCTGCAACTACATGAAACCCTACCTTTTCCGTCCAAAAATTTACTGCCTCATCTTGATTATTTACATATAACATAATTTGTCCTACTTTATGAATCATTTGTATTCCTCCTATTGTTTTTTTACATTCTATGTAGCTTTCTACAGCTGGTATCGTTATTCCTTTTGAGTTGATATGTACTTCTTTGCAAAATTTATCGACTGACTCATCCCATCCAGTTCGTCAAAATAATCGTTTCTTTCAATCATGTTATATCCGTCGAATCCAATTTCATCTAATACTTTGAAGAATATATCGAAATCCACTTCACCATTTCCTACTGCTACTTCTATATACTTACTTGAACTATTACTTTTCACTTCTTTACAATCTTTAATATGAGTTTGTACTATATAATCTTTTAATAGCAATAAACCTTCTAACGGATTTTCATTTACATCAGTTATTAAATTTGCTGGGTCAAAGTTAACAGCTAGTCCTTTCGAGTTTGCATTTTCTAAAAATCGTTTTAATACTATTGCTTTTTCAGATCCTGTCTCAATAGCAAAGACTCCCCCAAATTTGAATGCTAATTCCCCTATCTCATAACAAACCCGCACCATTTTATCATAGCTCTCACTTTTTTCATCATCTGGAACTTTCCCAATATGAGCTGTTATTATCTTTGCTCCCAGCTCCAAACCTCTGTCAGTAATATATTTAATCTGATTTATTGCACTGTCAGCTTCTGTTCCTGTAATTCCATTTTCTCCAAAACTAATTGCTAATGATGGAATCTTTATCCCATTAAAAGATAAGCTTTTCTTTAAAGCAGTCCATTCTACCACTGGAATATTAGCTAAGTTGAAGTTTTTATTCATAGCATATAATTGAATATATTCTAAATCCCATTCCCTTGCTTTTTGTATTCCTTCGTTTACTTCAATATGTTTCGTATTCAAAAACATTCCTAATTTCCTATCCATATATGTACCTTCTTTTTATTATTTCGCATCAGTTTAATATTCGACTTTTTTATATTACTTCCTTGTACAAACTAAATGAGAAATGATTCACCCTTATCGATATTTCTTATAAGATAGATACATTTAAATTCCCTTTGTTATTCAATTACAAACAAAAAGACGTAACTATAAATAGTTACGCCTTCCCCATTATTTATCTAGGCTTTTTCTTCCCAGTAAATGCTGGTTTCTTTTTCTTAGGTGCTGGTGGCTTCGATTCTACAAATGTTCCTTTGAACATTTCTTGCTTCGTAAATACGATGCCTAGTTTTTTCGCAAATTGTAGTAATTTGCGCTCTTCTTGTGGAGTTACAAGAGATACGACAGTTCCTTCTTTACCCATACGTCCTGTACGTCCTGAGCGGTGAATATATTGGTCTACTGTGTCCGGTAATTCTAAGTGAATTACATGTGTTAAATCATCAATATCAATACCGCGTGCTGCAATATCAGTAGCAAGTAGAATTTCTAATTTTCCGCCGCGGAATGCACGCATCGTTGCTTCACGCTCTTGCTTACCTGCTTCTGCATGAAGAGCTGCTGCTTTCATTTTACGGAACTGCAATTTCTGAGTAATTTCATCTAAACGGAATGGGTCGTTTAAGAAAGCAACTGCTTTTACATCGCCCATATGCATAATTCTTCTTACATAATCATTTTTTTCGCGTCGCTCACAAATGATGTACGTATGCTCAACTAAGCTTTTTGACTCTGCACGTGTTACACGTACCACTTGTGGTTCAACTGCCAAATCACGTGCCGCGTCTTCTGCCGCTTTGGTAATTGTCGCTGAGAAGAATACTAATTGACGGTCGCGCATCGTTGATTTAATTACATCTTGTACTGCGCCCATCATCTTTTGTTTTACAATTTGATCAAACTCATCAAATACAATTGTTTTCACTTCATGCATTTTTAGCTTTTTCATACGAATTAATTCTAAAATACGTCCTGGTGAACCGACAATTACTCTCGGATGTTTCTTTAATTTTTCAACTTGGCGCTTAATATCTGCACCACCAATTAAAGATGCACCTGAAATTTCAGTTCCTGCTGTAAACTTTTGAACCTCTTCATGAATTTGCATTACAAGTTCACGTGTTGGCGCTAAAACAACAACTTGTGGCTGTTTTACTTCAGGATTAATTTTATGTAAAAGGGGTAATAAGTACGCTAACGTTTTTCCTGTTCCAGTTGGAGATTCAGCTATAACGTCTTGTCCTTCTAAAATAGTTGGAATCGCTTGTTTTTGAATTTCAGTTAATTCTTTAAAACCAGCCTTCTCCCAAGCTTCTTGTAAAAATGGTTGCATATCTTTTATCATTTGTTTTTCTCCTTTATCTCTATTTTTGAAGAAAATGCTGTATTGTTCGCACCGTTTCTATCATGTGTGAAATAACAGCTATTAAATCATCAACATGGTCTTCTGTAATCGCTTTTTGAAATAGAACCTCTACCTTATTATGATATGAAATCGCTTGCTTATTATATTCGTATGAAACTTTCTGCATAATCATTCTTTCTTTTCCCCATATAGAACGCATTAAAGTTTCAATTTCTTCGCATCCTACTTCTGGTTGTTCTAACGGGAATGAAAATGCTAGCTTCATTTCACAACCTGGTGTAAACTGAGGCACTTCTAGTATTTCACCAGACAAGTTCTTTGCATCCACAGATAATGAAAATGTTGCTTCTACTAATGGTTCGAACGGTTCTGTTAATTGAAATGAGATATGATATATACGACTTAATGAGGCAAGGTCCATCATATCTTTTCGATCTGTTACAAGAATATCTCCATGTAGATCAAAATCATACACAGCACCTTCTACGATTACTTTTAAATTGTCAAAAGCAGTTGGATCAAACATAATTTCCTCCAAAAAACAGGCGCCTTTCGATGGAAAGGCGCCACTTGATGTATATATAGTTTACAGATAAACGAGATGAATTACAACCTTTTAGAATAAACCTACTGCTTTTCCATCTTCATTTACATCCATTTGAAGTGCTGCTGGTTGTTTTGGAAGACCTGGCATTGTTAACATTGTACCTGTTAACGCAACGATAAAGCCTGCACCGATAGATGGTTTTAACTCACGAATTGTAACGATAAAGTCAGATGGACGACCTAATTTTGTTGCATCGTCAGAAAGAGAGTATTGTGTTTTCGCCATACAAACTGGTAGGTTACTCCAACCTTCTCCTTCATATTGAGCTAATTGCTTACGTGCTTTCGGAGCAAATTCAATATCTTTTGCGCCATACACTTTTTGAGCAATTGTACGAATTTTTTCTTCTAATGGTAATTCTAATTCATAAAGTGGTGCGTAGTTGTTTTCACCTTTTTCGATTTCTTTTAGTACTTTTTCAGCAAGGTCAACTCCGCCTTGGCCACCCTTCTCCCAAACTTCTGTTAAGGATACTGCATAGCCACGCTCATTACACCACTCTTGTAAGTATGTAACTTCTGCATCTGTATCTGTAATGAATTTATTAATTGCAATTACGAAAGGCACACCAAAGCTTTGAATTGTTTCAACATGCTTCTGTAAGTTTTCCATACCTTTTGCTAATGCATCTACATTTTCTTCTTTTAATTGATCTTTTGCTACGCCACCATGCATTTTAAGCGCACGAATCGTCGCAACAATAACAACTGCTTCTGGTTTAATGCCAGCTGCACGAGCTTTAATATCTAAAAACTTCTCAGCGCCTAAATCAGCACCAAATCCAGCTTCTGTAATAACATAATCACCTAATTTTGCTGCCATTGTCGTAGCGATAACACTGTTACAACCGTGAGCAATATTCGCAAATGGTCCGCCATGAATAATAGCTGGTGTATTTTCTAATGTTTGTACTAAGTTTGGTTTTAATGCGTCTTTTAATAATAGCGTTAACGCACCTTCTACACCTAAATCTTTAACCGTTACAGGTTGATTTGCAAAGTTATAAGCAACTACGATGCGAGATAGACGCGCTTTTAAGTCTTGAATATCTGTTGCAAGGCAGAATACGGCCATAATTTCAGATGCGACTGTAATGTCAAAACCGTCTTCACGTGGTACACCTTGTACAGGTCCACCAAGACCAATTACTACGTTACGAAGGGCACGATCATTTAAGTCAACACAGCGTTTCCAAACAATTTTACGCGTATCAATTCCAAGTGTGTTTCCTTGTTGGATATGATTATCAATAAACGCTGCTAATGCGTTATTGGCAGTTGTGATCGCATGGATATCTCCAGTAAAGTGAAGGTTAATGTCTTCCATTGGTACGACTTGTGAAAAACCGCCACCTGCTGCTCCACCTTTTAATCCCATCGTCGGTCCAAGAGATGGTTCACGAAGTGCAATTACTGTTTTCTTACCAATTTTGTTAAAAGCTTGACCTAAACCAACTGTTACTGTTGATTTACCTTCTCCAGCTGGAGTTGGGTTAATTGCTGTTACTAAAACAACTTTACCGTCTTTCTCATCTTGTAAGCGCTTAAAAATATCAAGAGATAACTTACCTTTATAATGCCCGTATGGCTCTAATTCATCTTCTAAAATATTTAAATCAGCTGCAATTTCTTGAATCTTCTTCATACTCGCTTCTTGTGCGATTTCAATATCGGATTTCACTGTTGTAGTAGTTGTCATATACCCTAGTCCCCCTTTAATTGGTTCTGATGATATTGTATCAGTTTTTTGTATTTTCTGCACTTATTTACCTCTTAAAAATTCTTTCATTTCTTTATACGTTTTTTAACATAAATACCCATAAGAATGTTAACGATTGTTGTAACTCTGTAGGTAGTTGACCTAACATCTTCTCATTTACTCCGCGCTTATATACGCCGATGCCATCTATAACTTTAAAACCTTGTTCTTTCGCTAACTGTTCAAATTCCCAAGGCATCATCGTATTACAAACAACGTCTTTTCCATACAAGCGAGGATAACTGTTCTCTCGTGGCTTTGCTGTCGGTCCTAAAATTGCAATACATGCATATCCATCTTTCTTTAACACACGCTTTATTTCATTTAATGCTCGTAATGGCTCTTCCGTCCATTCTAAAGAATTAATTGCCATAATTGATTCAAATTGCTCATTTTCAAATGGTAATGCAGAAAGATCTCCTTTTATAAAAGATAAATTTGGTCCTTCTCCGCGCTCCTTACCTTTTTGAATCATCACTTCCGATAAATCTACTCCCACTGCTTTATAGCCTGCGCTACTTAATTTATATGTACCGTACCCATCACCACAACCAACATCGAGCACTTGTGCTTCTTTCTTTACGTATTGTTCAAAAAACGGAATAATTGTGCTCCTACTCCCGCTATCCCACATTTCCTGACTATTTTTATTCCAAAACTCCGCACTACTATCCCATTTCTTCTCTGCTGATTCATGCCAATTAAATGTTGTCATACATTCCCCTACCTTCACGTATTATCATTCATTTCATTCTACATCATTTTCCAAAATTCCTGTTTTATCCTGCTTGCAGTAAGACACCTACCTCAAAATTCAATGGATGCGGACCAGTTAATGGGAGAGAACTGCTCATAAAAATACAATTGTTGCTGGCTGATAATCAGTCGTGATGGAAAAAATCCCGCACTTTATCTTCAATAGGAAATGGATATGTTAACGATGGAATACGTATTCTCCATTTTTTGCTTTACTTGGGTTTAACTCATACTCATGCTCTTCTCATTTTGAAAGATACTATAGATACACCCAATTGAAAGAGAGGGATGTACATGCGAAGAAAGAGAAATCATCATTTTAAAAGTGGTGAAAAAAACGAAGAGTATGCTGCTGAAATATCACCAGCTGGCATTCCAATTAGACATAAGCGTAAAGAAATTGCAAATGAGATAGAAGGTACAAATACCGGCGCAATGGTAGGCTATGTCGCTTTATTTCTTTCGTTATTCTCCATTGCTTTTTATCCAGTTACGCTTGGCTCCCTAGCAATTTTAGTTGGCCTATTAGCTGTCAATTTCGGAGCAAGAACACTTGGATATACAGCAATTGGTTTTGGTAGTTTTTCTGTTTTATTTACTTTACTTTATCCGCTTGCTTTGTCAGCGTTTTAAAAAAACACACCAAGTTATACTTGGTGTGTTCATTCATGATACAACATAATATGACCGCATCCACAACAATGTTTCGCTGTAATTTCTTGAAACACTGGATAATTTTCTTCATCTCGATGCTCAATAAATACTTTTTCAAACCGATACATGTTTGGTGCATATGCCCAATCTTGTTTCGTACGTGCATATAATGTTGAGGAAAAAAACTCCTCACCACCGCAAACGATACATGTGTTCTTCATCGCTATCCCTCCTATGCTTGTCTTACTTCATCTATATGAACATAAGCATAAAAAAAAGACCTTCTATTACTAGAAAGTCTTCTCTGAAACAAAAAGAAATGTACCAAACATTCCTACTCCGCTATATTCTTTTGAAACACCAGCTTCTGTTTTAAATGTTTGCTTTACAGTCATAAAGAATACACCATTTCGTGCATCTGTACTTTCAAATTGTAGTTTTTCTTTTTTACCATCTACATTTTGCGTGCATTCAAAACTACTCTCATTACAATTCAACGCATACTTATCCTCTACATACACTTTAAAATCTGATTCTTTCGGACAAGTTATAAGTAATATTGCCACGAGAATAATACTTACAATACCCACAATTGTATAATATTTCTTCATTTGTACTCCTTTCAAATGACAAGAAAACTTGACTTCATGCGCCAAGTTTTCTTAGTCAACAACCCATTGCCACTCTTGTTCTTTCTTATCAAAAATGAGCCAACCTGTTTCTGTTGCTTCCTCTTTCAATTCATCGATATTATCTAGCACCTCATCCGTACTTTCATACGAACCAACTACATATACCGGAATTTCAAGACCTCTTCTTGACTCAATCTTCCCTGCTAGATCTATGTAAAGACCATCTTCCATTAGTGGAATAAGTCCCATAATCAATTCTTTTGAAATTGCTGGGAAAATTTTTGATTTTTGGAAGAAAGAAAAACGTTTCTTACCGAAAGCACCGAGTTTATACGGAATGACTTTACTTAACATTCCTACAAAGTCAGCAATTCTACGATAATACACTTTGTTGTACCATCCGTCATCATGTGAAAAATAAACAAATCTATTTTTCAGTAACGGAAAGAATGTTCTTGCAAGTGGTTCTTTTTTGTGAGCCAAATATAATAATTCTGCAATTTCTTTCGGCTCTAATTCATCTAAATCGCTTGCATCATCAAAATCTACCCAACAAAATTCATCAAATTCATCAATCTCTGCTTGAATTAACTTATGTATATTTTCTTCCTCAACATATTCAAATAAAGTATGATAATGAAAATCCGTCCATTCAAAGTTGTGCTTCAAAAGCAACACTTGATGAAGCGGTGAAGGGATGTTACTCGCAAACTCTTTAAACGTAATTCCTGATGTAATAAAACAATGACCTCGACGATTACCATTAATATATATCATATTCTTTACTTGGTCAGATCCTCCAGACAAAGCACCTAGCCACCTTCGTTTTATATGTTTCAATTCTATAGCATATTTTAACATGAAAAATTTTAGAAACATAGAAAAAACTTCAAAAACTATTTACAATTTCATGTGTTTTATTACATAGTGATTACAAGAAAAAACGCCTGCTCATAAGCAGGCGTTTTTAAAGGATTTCATCAGGGTTTTGAGGATGATGATTTCCCTCTTTCTTTTCTTCTTTTTGGAACATCGATTGAATTTTATCAATTGTTTGTGGAGCTAATTCAATCATTTTTTCTGCTAAATGTGTCGCATTTTGTAAATGAAGAATATTTACTCCATCTTTATTCACCACAAGAAATGCTACTGGTGTAATCGAAACACCACCCGCGCTACCGCCACCAAATGCAGGGTTACCGTTCGCTCTTTGTCCATCATTCGTTTGGAAATCAGAACCTCCTGCTCCAAAACCGAACGCTACTTTAGAAACCGTTAACACCACACCACCGTCAGCCGTTTGAACAGGCTCTCCAACAATCGTATTTACATCAACCATTTCTTTTAAATTTTCCATTGCTGCTTTCATTAACCCTTGAATTGGATGATCCACCGTTCATAACCTCCTTTGTCATATCTTTCCTAGTTTTTCCGAAAGTTTGTGAACTAAACATAAAATTTTATATTGATTTCAAAAAACTTAAGTTGTAATATTTAGAAAAATAAAAAAAGAGGTCGATTCTTTATGATACGAAAATTAACAAAGAAAGATCATGAACAAGTATTCGCTTACCTAAAAGAAGAAGCAGCCATTAACTTGTTTATTATTGGAGATATTGAAGCTTTCGGTTATGACACAGATTTCCAAGAATTATGGGGAGTATTTAAAGAGAATGGGACATTAAAATCAATTCTACTCCGATTCCACGATTCATTTATACCATATAGTAAAGAAGACTTTGTTACCCTTGATTATGAGGTACTTCTTTCCGCATATAAACCGCTTAAACTCTCTGGCAAGTCAACTATTGTAGAAAGGTTTGAAACTTCTCCAAGTCTACAATTAGGCGCCAAAAATGAAATGTATTTTTGCGAATGTCTAAATGACAACAACTTACCTAGCACGCCTATCCAAGAAACAATTAAACTTGCCACACTAGATGATGTAGAGCGAATTATGCAATTGCGAGGTAACATTGCTGAATTTCCAGTTGCTAATGAATCAGAGAAAATATTAAGACAAGCTCTCAAAACAAATACAGGACGCACATATTATATTGAAAAAGACGGTGCTATTATTGCATCCGCCTCTACTTCCGCTGAAAATTCATTATCCGCTATGGTAGTTGGCGTATGTACACATCCGAATTATCGCGGAAGCGGATACGCTTCGCTCATATTACAAAAAATGATTCAAGACTTTACGAATGAAGGCCGAACGCTTTGTTTGTTTTATAACAATCCAGCTGCTGGACGTATTTATAAACGACTAGGGTTTAAAGACATTGGGATGTGGACGATGTATCGATAATAATGCATAATACACGCAGGAGAGGCTGCCTATTATAAGTAGCCTCTTCTTAACTAATATCTATTCACATGTACTCCGCTTGCCGTTACTATATGATATACTACGTATTTACTTGTTAACGCTTGTTAATTTCTATAACATAAAAAAACAATTTAAATCTTTTATCTTTTCAACTAAACCAATTAGGAACGCTTTATCGTTATTCTCTTTTCTTATTTAGATATATTTTTCGACTTGCTACTGAAATTTTCTAATAAATAGGAAATTCCAATACCTACTCCACCAATAATTAGAGCAACAATAGCTGTTAAAACCTTTTTTCCCATTGGCTGTGGAAAGAAGAAGGAAGAAAAAATAGCACTGCGGTAAAAGTACACATTAAAATATGCCCTTGTTTAAACATGCTTGATTGCTCCTTTTTTCTTTTTCAGATAAAACTATAAGCATAACGTTAAAAGAGGCAACCAGTAGGTCACCTCCCAAGTAAAACGATTAATAATACATGTTACATATTTTCAGCTGTTATTCCATACAATCTATCTCTATTTTGCCCTCTTCTTTTTTCGATTTTTAAATATAATCTCTAACGCTACTACTGTGGTGAATCCTACAGTTAGTTGTAAACCTGTAAACAGCAGTTTATCATTTAAAGGAATACCAGGTGCACTCCACAGCAGCACTGGAGGAACAAGTATGCCAATGATTACTATAGTTCTCATTATCTTTCCCATTTTGTTTCCCCTATCGTATTTTTAAAATCAATATGTATTTTTCAATATTTTTACAATTCCACTAATCTCTCACGTAAAATTAATTCACTCTCATTCAAATACCCTCTATGTATTTCCTCTACAATCTTATCATGATTAAAGCATAACACTTTTTCATCGCCTAAATAACCAACCGGATAAAGAACCCCTACGTAATCAAAATCAAGTTTATCTGCTGAAATGACCATTCTTCCAATAATCATAACAGGTTGGTTTAGATCTTTTAGCTGCACAACTGAACCAATCGGGAAAAGCTCCATCGTCATTCTCCGTTCTTTTTTGATATATTCTTCGACTTGTTACTCAAAATTTCTAATAGATAGGAAATTCCAATACCTATTCCACCAATAATCAATGCTGCAATAGCTGTTAAAAACCTTTTTTCCATTGGCTGCGGAAAAAAGAATGAAGAAAAAAATAAAACCACGGTAAAAATATACATCAAAATACGTCCTTGTTTAAACATGTGTGATTACTCCTTTTTTTCAGGTTTCAAGAAAAAACCTCCTCCAAAACCTTCGTATGATGCATAAAAACCTTTCTCTTGACCCATGTGAAGCTTATACCCATAAGTCCCTACTCCCAATTCTAAGCGGATTGTTATATCGTGATCACTGAAATACGGAATAATATCCGGAACATCAATTTTCTCTAAAAGCAATTCATACTTGCGCGAACTATATTCCGCACCTACCTTGGCTGTATACTCATCATAACCTACAATACTACTAAAATCGTGCATTTTTTGAGTTACAGTTATATCTTCCATATAAGGAATATCCGTTCTTACATAAGATGTTTCTTGAGCACGTGCCTCCACTTTTCCACCAATCAAGTTACCACTAGAAGCATCCTCGCGGAGTGTTTCTTTACTATACGGAATATTTAGCTCTACAGAACCAGTACCGAACTTTGTATTTATTTTACTATCCTTACTTAATTCAAACTCACCATTTACTACTGTACCTTCTAATTTCCCTCCAAGTCGATCTCCTTCAGCACCTTCTGCCTTACCTGTAAGATATTCGACTTTATCATTATTTTTATTAAGAATACCAGAAGCCATCGTAATGGCAACATCCATATTATCTACCTGTTCGAATTTATTAGCAGAATCAAGTAGAAACTTCTCAAGCGGCTCTAATATGGTTATAAATTGTGCCATTTTAAATGATGAATCACGGAAATCCGTATTAAATTTCATATAAGTTGAGCCCAACCAATTACTAGAAATCATATCAATATCTCGTTTTAGTCGCTCCTGTGTTGCAGTTGCATTCATGATAGTTGATCTAATAGTCCCTGCCACTTTTCGCAACTGTTCAGGAGTAACTTTTATATTCCCCATAGCCATTCCCCTTTTAAATATCTATATAGGATATTTTACCATAGAAAATTTATTTTACAGAACAATATTTTTTATACTCTTAAAAATCCGAAAACTCCCATTCTCAAGAGAAGCAATTCCTAGTATTCTTTTCCTAGATTATTTGTACACAAAAAAGAGCAACCTGTGCAGGCTACTCTTCCTGAAATCTCTCTTAATGGGGAAAATTATTGTGATAATTCCCCTATTTTATTAGTCTTATTTTTTATTAAGTTTACTATACATCCGTTCGTAAAGTTTATTAGTACCAAGTGCACATACCCCTAAAATAAGAAAACCTATAATAAAGCCAATCTTTTTAGGTAATTCATAAGGAGACATAATAGCGACTACAAGTAATATAGCAATTGCAACATATGTAATATATTTTCCGGCCTTAAATGATTGCATATTAATATGCCCCTCTCTTAATCCTTCAATTTATTAGTATCACCTATCCTATAACCATCTCTAACGTATAATCCCGTTTCTTTTCCTAATTAATAGTGGATTATCCCTATCCTTTTTCAAACTTTATTATTGTTTAAATTTGTTATGTATTCGTCCTACCACTTTATTCGCCCCTAAGGAAATAGCCCCTAAAATTAAAACAAAAATAATAAGAGCCATCTTTTTAAGTAGGCTATATGGCAATAACATAGCAAATATAAGAAGTATCGCAACTGCAACATATGTAATATATTTTCTCACTTTGATTGGATCCATTTCAACTTTCCTCCCTATCTTACTACTCATTATCCGTCCTCTCAAATTTTACAAATCTACACCTTTGGGCTTTACTACTGTTCCCACTTATAAAAGCTTCATTGTCATTCCCTTTTACCTTTTTTATTCCAATAAATCCCATTATATATATAAATCCAATTGCTAATCCGCCAAAAACAAGTACAAAAAGAAATTAAGTATACGATCTTCTAATGACTGTGGAAAAAATAATGAGAGTAATGCAATTATAGGTACTGTTATTAAATATATAGTTCTCATTCGCTTGAAAGGTCGCATTTAGTTACTCCTTTTTCTATTGAATTTCTCCATAAGATTTATAACAAATGTGTTCCATACTAGAGAAAATCCAGTAAATATAAGAACAGCTAGTGAAATAACAATTTTACCTTTCCACATTTATCCATTTATCATAACTAGTGTGATTAATAGTGCTGCAGCCGCACATATTACTATTTGTGTAACTTTGCGCATAGTAATCCTCCCCTTACACATCTTTATCATCAAATTTTTCTCACTTCTTTCATTAAAACTCCTTTCTCAAGTTCCTCCGACTCAATCAAAATTGCCATCAACCCCTTTTCCGTACTTATCTCATGAAATTCGCCCCTCTCCCAAAATACAGCTTTTCCCGCTTCCACCTTTGCTTTTTCTTTATCCGTTCCGCATACATACCCTTCTCCATTAACAATAAGAAGCAGTTGAGATACAACTGCTTCATGATTACCGATGATTCCATTCTCGTGTAAATGCATAGCACCGATATGTACATTTCCTTGATGGTTTACTATTTTCGACATGATGAAATTAGATTGAAATACTGATAAGTGCTTTCCTACTTTTTCACTAAAATCAAAAGTTTTCATTACTAGTCCTCCTTATACGTATAAAACCATCCTTACTGTCTGCATCATATGTCCTTCAAAGTCTTCTTCAAATTGCTCTAATTCAGCAAAACCTTTCGCTTCATAAAAGCGTTTTCCTTTTTCATTTGCAGCTTCTACATGTATGTACAATTTCCGTATCCCATTTAATGCCTTAATCCCTCTTTGTAATAAAGCACTTCCGATCCCTTTTCCTTGCTGATCTGGTAACAAATAAATTGCCCCTAATTCTGCTTCGTTTTGTAGTCTAACAGGTGAAAAGTTCGCAAATCCTATTACTTCACCCTCTTCTTCCGCAACGAATAAATGTGTATTTTTAAGGCGATATTTCATTTTTTCATCAGAATATGCCTCGTCTAAAAAACTATCTTGAATCTCTCTCGGAATAATGCCTTCATATGTATCATGCCAAGCTATTTTCGCTACTGATTGTACAGCCTGAATATCTTCTTGCTTCATTTCTCTAATTACATATGTCATCTCGATGTCTCCATTCTCTTTAAATTATATTCTGCTAATATACTAGAAGAAACGGCAGAACCATTTTCATAATTGACCTTAATTAATTTTAACTTTTCAATCGAAGCTGTTGTAACATCAAAATTCTCATATATATACTCCATCGCACTTAAAAAATGAGTTGAATTCAAATGATTCGCAATCGTACAATGCGGAACCCATTTTCCTGGTACATAATATGAATTTGAATTATCATGAAAAGTTTTGAAATGATCATGATAAAAATGATGAAGTCTCAATAAATCATCGGTAACAGTCGGCGCTAGAAAAACCGTACCGTTAGTAGGAAAAGTTCCAACAGAAGGAAAAGTGACTGCAGACATGTTTTCTTGAATAGCTACAAATTCCTTTAATTTTTCAATATACAAATTAACATCTAACTCATTATAATCCGCAATCGTTATATGAGGTTCTACTCCAGCTAATTGATTTGTTCCAATTACATTTGTTAATTTATTTTGTAATTCTGTAATTTTATTAGTAAACACACGATCAAATGTAGCTATGATAGCGTACAATCTTTCTCACCCCTTCGTTACACATAGCGCTTCCCATTCTTCACGAATCATGCCCATTCGAATAGAATCATAGTATATTCCGTTATAATAACGACACTTTCGCATTCTACCTTCTAAGCTCATTCCTATTTTCTCTGCTACTTTCATCATTCGTTCATTGCCAGACCAAGTCGTGATTCCTACTCTACCAATCTCCATTTTTTCAAATAGCAAATCTCTATATAATGTCAATACTTCCGTACCGTAACCACCATTCCAGTATGTTGGGTCATAAATCACAAGCCCCATCTCTAACCAACGCGACGGTTTATATTCCCAATAAAACCCGACTGTCCCAATGATTTGACCGTTATTTTCTATAATTAAATTTGACAATGGTTCTTCTTTTAAACGAGTTTGCATCTTCTCTTTATAGGAAGAGTATTCTTGCATTGAGAACGGGAAATATGGCGCATCCCATTTCTTCCATTCTGGGCTTTCTTCTTTAAATATGATATTCCATAATGTTTTTATATCTGATTCTTCTATTGTACGAATTGTAACTTTCTTCCCCTTTAATACAACGTTTTGCATAATTCCCTCCTGCATTTCTCTTTATTTCATATATAATTATAATATTTTTTCAGAAAAATCAAAACTAATATCATATATTATATTGTATAATTTTGTTATTAGATACCAATTATTGATTTAGAAAGCTGGTGATTCAGTGAATAATCGATTTAGTATTGCTTTATTTCTCACTATTATTACGACAAATATTATTCTATATTTCTTCTTACCATCAAATATTGTTACGAAATGGGACTTCAATGGAACGCCTACATCAACAATGGATAAAAGCACTTTTGTAATCGTAAATATAATTATATGTTCCTTCTTATTCTTTGTATTTTTAGCTTTATCTAAAGCAGCGAGTAACCAGAAATTTCTCCATTGGATCGGCAACACAATGTTACTATTCTTATTTTTTGTCGATATTGTCATTGCCCTCATCGCTCTTGGCTTTTCACTTCCTCTTGATCATTTCATATTTTTAGCATTAGGGCTTTTATTTATATTAATAGGTTATTTCAGTTCCAAAATTGATACGACTAAATCAACCGTTTCATTAGAATGGAATGATAAGTACCTCGAAAAAAGAGCTTCAAATATTAGTAGTATTTCAATGATGATAGCAGGTATTTTTTTTTCGATACTTCCGTTTATCGTTTCTGCTCCGTATAGAGGTTATGGTATACTAGCGATTTTTTTAGGAATGACGCTTATCATTCTACCGAGTACGATTTATTTACTTATTAAAGACAGCAGGCAGTCCACTAATTTAAAAGGTTAATAGGTAATAAAAAATAGGAGGTTATCCCCTCCTATTTCAGCTCAATATATTATTTCCCTTTTTATTCACCTCAAGCAAAATCCCTTTCTCTATCCAACCCTCTACGCCACCTTTTTTAATTAAATCATATCCTGAACAGCTATCATCAATGAGAGAAACGATATCTCCTTTTCTAACGCTTATTTGCGCACAAGAAATATCAGTTTTCACTGTATATTCACCTGACTCAAGTTGTTTCATATATTCATTTTTTACAGTGAGTAATTTATTTGTTTCCTTTTGCTTACATATTGTGTAATCTTGCATCTTCTCGATAGGCTCTATGTAATAATACGGATATGTCACTCCGCCCTGCATTTCTGAATTCGCATTAAAATCCGCTATTACTTCATACTCTGGAAAATAGTCTACATATGTATAAGAAAACGTATCACTTGTTGGTTTCCTCTGAATAATAAATACATTTAATTGTCCTGCTTCTTTAATTGCATTTCCTCCATCAATTGCAATAATTTTTTTCTCCTTATCAATAACTGGATTGTTAGACGGTGCTTCTTCTGCATAGTTCACGACAGGCCAATGACCAACTATTACATACTTATTTGCTTTATGTGATTTATTAAAAAACTCTGGCATTGCTATCGCATTTTTGCGCTCTGTTTCTTTCCACTCTACTCTATCTTCTAGCCCGGCATGCACAAAAATATAATCTTCTGTTTCAATCGCTGTCGGCAACTCCGTTAGCCAATGTATTTCTTGTGAAAATTCACTTAGCAATGCTTCTCTCACTTCACGAATTGAAGTGCCTTTATGAACTGAAAAATCCAATTGCTCTAGCCATTCATTAAAAATCGAATGCTTTCTCGTACATAAATAATTAATAAGACGAGGATTTTCATTTAGAAGAGCATCAACTAAAACTTCACAATTCCCTTCAACAACGTGAACATTTGAATTGTTCTTTACAAGATTCATAACGTAGTTTACTACGCCTACACTATCTCGTCCTTTCTCACAAAGATCTCCATTAATAATTAAATAATCTTCATCTTTAAAGTTAACTTTATGTAGTGCTTCTTTTAAAAGATTTAATTCTCCATGAATATCAGATATGACGATAACTCTAGCATCATTAGGGATTGATAGTTTCTTTATTTTCTTCAAGTATAAGCGCTCCAATCATTCTCTTTATTAAATTAAAACAATTCGACAAAATACACTATATAACCTTTTCAAATACATATACCATAACTTACAACCTATTTACCGTTCAATAATAACTTAATAAATAAGAAGAAGCTGTTCCCAACTTTTGCGGGACAGCTTCTTCTTATTATTTATAATTCTTTATGAAAAGAATAACTCACTTTATCATACCCTTCTCTTTCATAAAAACGATGAGCATCAATTCTTGGAAATGCTGATGTGAGGACGATAGATTCACATCCGTTTTCCTTTCCCCAGTTCTCTATATACGAAAGTAATACATTTCCATGTCCTTTTGAACGATGTGCGTCTGCTGTTACAAGGTCATATACGAAAACGTGCTTCTTATTATAAAAGTTCGTACAAATCGCTACACCTGCAAGGCTAACAACTTCATCCTCCTCATTACGCAGCGAAAATAGTTTATAATTTTCTTCTTTCATATTTCGAAATAAAGAGCTTGTTTCCTCTTTTGAAAGTTTCGTTCTTAATTGCTGTAAAACAGGTAATACTTCATGTAATTGCTCTTCTGTTACTACTTCTTTAACATTCATTTTTAACTCTCCCCTAACTATTTATATAATTTTCTAAATGTTATATCATTATTATAGAAAGCAACTGCCCTTTACTTAAGTGGCAGTTTAAGAATTTTTTATAAGGCCAGTTTTAAAGGAGAGTTTTATATGGATTTTACTATCCCATTGCAATTACAAAGTAACACACCTATTTACTTGCAAATTTACGAATATATAAAAGCTGAAATTATACAAGGGCGTATTTCTGTTGGCACACGTCTACCCTCACACAGAAATTTAGCATCACAACTTAATATTAGCCGCATTACTGTTGAATCAGCTTATCAACAATTATTAGCTGAAGGTTATGTAGAAAGTAAACCGAAACGTGGTATTTTTGTAGCAAATTTCGATATTGACGTTATCCCAAATAAAAAACGAAATGCAGCAATGAAGACGAGCAATTTAATAGACGAAAAATTCGAATATGATTGTAGCCAAGGGCTTATTGATCAAACTGCTTTTCCGATTACAAATTGGAAACGAGCATTACAAGAATCCATACTTAAATACGAAAATGCACTATTTTCCAAAGAAGATCCTCAAGGTGAATTCGCTCTTCGAGAGCATATATCAACATATTTATATCACTCTCGCGGTGTACATTCTTCACCTGATCAAATTATTATTGGTGCCGGAACGCAGCCACTTCTCTGGCTACTACTTCAACTGCTTGGCCCTACAAAAGAATACGGCATTGAAAACCCTGGATTTCACCGTATACACGCAATCATTAAAAGCTGTGATAGACAAATTCATCCCATACCATTGGATGAAAAAGGAATTGATATTTCTAGCTTATACAATACAAATTCCAATGTCGCATACGTTACACCATCACACCAATTTCCACTCGGGATTATTATGCCTTTATCTAGAAGATTAGAATTGTTAAAGTGGGCTAATGATTGCAATGGATACATTATTGAAGATGACTATGACGGAGAGTTTCGCTACGCTGGTAAGCCGATTCCTTCTTTACAAAGTCTTGATTCAAATGAACGCGTTATTTATATGGGGACTTTCTCAAAATCTTTTTTACCTTCTTTACGAATGGGATATGTTGTTTTACCACCACATCTTTTAAAAACATATCAAGAACTGCATGGAATTTTTAAACAAACAGTCGCTACAATACAACAACTTGCTTTTGCTAACTTTATACAAAGCGGGAATTGGGAACGTCATCTTAACCGGAGTCGTACACTATATAAAAGAAAACATCATGCGTTAGTAAAATCCATTATGAAAGAAATGGGGGCTAATGTTCAAATTCTTGGCGAACAGTCCGGACTTCATATTGTTTTATGTGTCCATAACAGTATGAATGAAAACGAACTGATTGAATCCGCTAAAAAACAAAGCGTTAAATTATACCCGCTTTCTCCATATGATTTCGTGAATGATTTCCGTAAGGAATCATACGTATTACTCGGATTTGGTAGCATTCCAGAAAATAAAATTGAAACGTTGACTATATTATTGAAAAACGCTTGGTTCCCTAGTTGCAAGGAAATTTGTTAACAGTGGGTTTAACTTGTAACATACTAACAATTCAACAAAATAAAAAAAGAAGGCTGTTCCAAAATAACTTTTTGGACAGCCTTCTTCTAGTTATTCACCCGACCTAGCTTTCCTTCCCGGACGTTTCACACCAGTCGTTTCTGTTGAATAGGAAGCTTCAATTATAGCGGTTGGATCTACAGAGAGAACGAGATCTTTCATTTTCGGATAAATGAATCGGTTTGTAATACAATAAATGATTCTCTTATGCTCCCCTAAAAAACCACCTTCTCCATGTAGATACGTAACAGATAGTTGCAATTCTTTCATAAGTAAATCGCCTATTTCTTTATTCTTACCAGAAATAATCATAACGCTCTTACCTTGATTAATCCCATCTAATATAAAATCAATCATCTTCGTAACAATATAGAAAATTGCTAATGAGAACATCGCTTGTTCGATTGAAAATAAAATGGCAACAAAGATGAAAATAACTGCATTTACTGCAAGTAAAAATGTACTAATCGGTACATTAAAGTGTTTATTCATCCAAACTGCTAACATTTCCGAACCGTCAATTGCTCCACCCATTTTAACAACAATTCCAACACCAATTCCGAACAGCACTCCACCATAAAGTACAATTAATAACTCAGAAGTCGTAATTGCTGGAAATGGTTTTAAATAAATTAATCCGAGTGTTGTAACTACATTCGCATAAGATGTACGGATAAAAAATTTCTTTCCCATTACTTTTGCAGTAAATAATAAAATTGGGATATTAATTCCTAAGAAAACGCCATAAAGTGGCAATCCTGCAACTTTATTTGCCATAATAGCAATAGCCGTTACCCCGCCATCTACTAATCCATTAGGTGCTAAAATAAGCTCTAATGAACCTGCTACTATAATTGAGCCAATTGTTAATAATACGTATTCAAATACTTTCTTCATTCATTACCCCCAAAACTTATATATTTTCTTAGTATTATTTTAACGTAATTTTACTACTAATTCAAAGGTATCGATTTATATACATAAAAGTTTCACCTTTATCGCTATTTTTATGTAACACATGTAACGCGTAATACTAGAAACACACTTACAAATTAAAAGTAAGTGTGTTTTTAACATCTATTTAATCTTTACGTACGGCTTCATTTTTAATTCAAGTATTTCCTCAACTGCCCTTTGATATCCACCAGCATTTCTAAGCGACTCTCCCACTTTACGACTATTTCCCTTAAACGTCACATCATCCATTACTTTCATTACAGTCTCACGTAACAATTCAGAAGTTAACTCGTTACGATTAAGTCTTATGCCTGCCCCTACTTCAGTCAATCGTTTTGCAACGAATGGCTGATCTCCTGTTACCGGAATTACAACTAATGGAACACCGTAATATAACGCTTCACTCGAACTATTCATACCACCATGTGTCACGAATACATCAGCATGCTGTAAAACTTCTAATTGCGGGACATAATTATACAACTTAAAGTTTTTCGGGATATTTTCAAATTGACTTATATTTATCTTCTTACCAACGACTAATACGACTGTCGCATCTACATCTTTAAACGCTTCAAAACACTTTTCATACAGATCAGGTTGTTCATTAAAAACTGTTCCCATAGAAATGAAAATTACTTTTTCATTTTTTAAATCTTCAGTAGGAAAACTCGCCACTTCTTTTCGAGTAGCAATTGATGGACCGACAAATTTATACGATTCCTCAAATACATCTGAACGCGGCTGATATTCTTTTGAAGTATATACAATCGTAATATCACCAGGATGGTTCATAATATCATACATACTATTACATTTCATTCCATACTGCTTATTCCATCTTTCCATTCCCGCTAAACAAGATTGATATAATGGATTCATTTCATCTACTTGTCTCGATTCCTGCCCATCATGAAAATTAATGTACTGATTAACAGCAAACGTTGTACAAGATGAAACGCTTGGTAATTGTAAAATATTCGCTATAATACGTCCTACTGGAAAATGATTATCATATATTAAATAATCGTATTTTTCCTCTTTTGTTTCTTCTACAATTTGAGTAACAATACGCTCTGATGCTTCAATCATATGAGATAGCATCGTCAAAGGGCTCCCGCCTTCATTTACTCGTTCCATAATATTAATTTGAGAGAGAAAATTCTCAAACACTCGGAATTCCGCACCTGTTGCTTCAATCTTCTTTCTATAATCTTCAATACAATACGAAACAACTGTTTCTCCTCGCTGGATTAACTCACTTACAATAGCTAAAGTCGGATTAATATGACCTTCCCCAGGGAAATTTATTACGAGTACATTTGCCATAATATTCTCTCCTATCCAGTTAATATAATAAAGTTAACAATTAATTATATTAATTAATTTAAGTCTATTATAAATGAATGCATTCTACTTCTTCATGCTTTTCTCTTCATTTTATTATTGAGAAATATTTTCTATAGTCTACATTATTGTGATTCACAATTTTATAAAGTAAAACTTTAATCAATAGGGGTTTTGTTCATCCCTCACTGATTATCAGCCCTCACCAATCGAGATTTTACGGACATCCCGCTCCCCCTAACTTCTTTGCTTTCACTGAATTTTGAGGTGGGGGTCTTACTGCACAGCGAATAGCGCGATAAATGAATGCTTAATTCTACTTTTACTCTTCATAGCTTTAAAGATACAAGCTTTACATTCAAATATTATCACTTTTATTTTTTGACAATTCATACAAAAATGGAGAAATATAATATTTTTAATGAGTTTTGACTATAAATATAACTATGATTTCAATCCTTTTATCTTTATCCCCATAACACATCATCTGTTATATAATAAATTTATAGAATTTACAGAAAAAGGAGCCTTTTCATGTTACAACAACTATTCAATTCCCTTATTCTATCCGTTCAAGCCTTGCACCCAGGTTATGAAGATCATGCAAGCGATGTTTTTCTCGTCCGAACAGAAGATAAAGAAGTTATCGTTCGTGCTTCTAAAATGTATGAAGAACCAAATAATGATTTTTGGTGGGGATGTAAAAATCTATTTGGAATTGATCCGAGGAATGTACATCATTTAGAAACGGTACATACATTGCTACAAGAACATACTAATCTTCCTATCCCAACAATATTAGAAAAACATATTTTAAATGACCGAGAATTCGTTGTTGCCGAAAAATTAGTAGGTAACACAGTTCAATCTTTTATCGAGCAACCAGATTCTATTTTATTCAGCCTAGGAAAAGGACTTGCAGAAATACATAAGTTTAAAGCCGATTTCATAGGAAATCCGTCAGGCACGTTCCAAATTCCACTAGATGAATTCCAATCACATATTTTAAACGTGAGTAAAGAGCTTATGAATATGTTTTATTCCGATGATGAAAGCATACAAAATGCATTTCCTACCTTTGAATCACAGCTTTCTTCCCTGTCCGTACCAAAAGAAGCTACACTCGTCTTACTTGATATGGACCCTACCCAATTTTTATATGACGGTACAACTATTACGGGTTTAGTAGATACTGAAGCTTACGCGGTTGCCCCGCGAGAGTTTGATTTTATCGGACTAGAATATGTACTTACCGAAAAAGAAGCACATGCCTTTAAAAGTGGTTACGAAACAATTATGCCTATTCCTCATCTTGAAGAATGTAGACAACCATATCGTTATTTATACCGACTGTTATCTGTGCAAGGTAGTGTGGAATTAAAGGAATGGTTAAGTCACCCATCCTATTTTTAAATACAAATGAGAGGGAGTATACAATGGATATTCAGAAAAAGCGTTCTGTAACAGAAAGTGAAATACAGCAAATGAAGGATTTAGCTTATATTTGCGGACAACAAGACAACCTTGATTACTCTTCAGATTTACATATCAACTTTTTAAAAAATCGAAATGAAGATTATATAAACGATTTTCTTCTTTATAACGGCACTCAATTAATTGGCGCTTTAAATATGTATGATTTCGAAAGACCAACAAAGCTTGAACTAATAGGCTTTGTACATCCTCATTTTAGAAAACAACGTTTCGGAACTATCCTTTTACAAACTGCAATGAAAGAAATACAAAATAGAGAGACAGATGAAGCTCTTCTTATTATTAATGGGGATTCTATTTCTGGGAATGAATTTGTAAAACATATGAAGTTACCATATTTATATAGTGAATATAGTATGGAGTTCAAAACAAACGAAATTCAAAAAACAACAGATAATAATATACAGCTTACTCTTGCAACTTCAGAATCACTTCTTGATCTTATTGAAATTTCTAGTAAAGCTTTTGGTGATTCAGTAGAAAATACGGCTACATGGTTACAAAAAATGATGACTTCACCTTCTCATAAAGTTTACAGTGCTCTTATTAACGAAAAAGCTATTGGAACAATTACAGTTACTGAGCAAGATCATTCTACTATATTATCAGGATTCGCTGTCCACCCTTCCTATCAAGGTAAAGGATATGGAAAAGATATTCTTAGTTATATGGTACATACCCTTATTACAGAAGGAGCTTCAACAATTGAATTAGACGTCGAAACGAAAAATAACCATGCTTTAAAACTATATACACAATGTGGTTTTAAAATTAAAACGAAGCATGACTATTATAATTTAATGGATAGCACTGAGAATATTTATGTCTAAAAAACTTATTTATTCTGATTATGATATTTTCGCATCTATTTATAATAAACATTGGGGACATTTTGCCGAACACTCCTATCTAGCTTTTGAAAAACTCGTTTTACAATATGCACAACCACGTTCTCATATTTTAGACCTTTGTTGTGGGACTGGTCATCTTACTAGGAAACTACTTGATAATAATTTTGTAGTAACTGGTATAGATGGTTCTACTCAAATGATTGAGTATGCACGTAAAAATGCGCCAGATGCAACCTTTATCGTCGATGACGCTCGCTATTTCAATATAAATGAGCAATTCCACTACGTCATCTCTGCCAGTGATAGTTTAAACCATATTATGAATTTAGATGAACTAAAAAGTGTGTTTCACAACGTTTACTCCGTATTACATAACGAGGGTATATTCGCATTTGATATGAATATGGAAAAAGGTTTTCTTGAAAACTGGAGTGCTTCGTTTCATATTTCAGAGAAAGAATATGTTTGTACGATTGATTCTACATATAATAATGAAAATAAAAAAGCAGAAATGAACTTTATACTATTTCAACATGACATAGATAATAATTGGACAAGAAGTGACTTTTCTTTTGAAGAAGCTTGTTATTCCAATGAAGAAATAATTTCTTCATTGGAATCCATAGGTTTTAAGAACATTCAATTCCACGGTACAAATAGAGCATTTTTCACTTGCCAAAAATAAAAAAACTGAATCAAAATGATTCAGTTTTTTCTTAATATATTTACAACTGCAGTTGTTTCGTCATTTTCTTTATAGACACGCGGAATTCTTCTATCTAGCATACATGTAACTTCATAGTTTATTGTACTTAACATATCCGCTATTTCTTCTACTGCGATATTTTCTTCACCTTGTTTACCGTAGAATACTACTTCATCTCCTACTTGTACTGGCATCGCTTTTGAAACATCCAACATTAACTGATCCATACAAACACGGCCAATTACAGGTACTCGAACCCCGTTAATTAACGCATAGCCTTTATTAGATAATTGACGATTATAACCATCAGCATAACCAATTGGTACAGTCGCAATCCATTCTTCACCAGTTGTTACATACGTATTCCCATAACTTACACCACGATTTTTCTTCGCATGTTTAATATGAGCTACTTTTGACTTTAACGACAACGCAGGCTGTAAAGAAACGACTGAATGATCCACTTCTTTTGATGGATACATACCGTACACTCCTATACCAACGCGTACCATATTTTGAAATGTGTTACTTAATTCCATTGATCCCGCACTATTTGAACTATGAATATATGGTATTTGAATTCCTAATTCCTTCGCTGTATTAACCGCTTTTTCAAATAAACTTGTTTGCATATTCGTATATGATTTATCGATTTCATCTGCCGTAGAGTAATGCGTAAATATCCCTACTACTTCTACATACTCCATACGGTTTAATTCTTCTAAAAATGGCTTAACTTCTTCTTCTTGTAAACCGATACGACTCATTCCTGTATCAATTTTCACTTGAATTTGTACTTTCTTTTGAAGACGGTTTGCAATTTCATTTATACCATGTAAATCTTCTACTCTATAAACAGTCATCATAACGTCATATTGAATTACATCTTCTACAGCCGCTACTGGTGTGTATCCTAAAATTAAAATCGGCACAGTAATTCCTGCTTCTCTTAATTCTATTGCTTCATCTACAAATGCAACTGCAAGTTGATTTATTCCAGCTTCAATTGCAGCTTTGGCAACTTCAACTGCCCCATGGCCATACCCATTCGCTTTTACAGCAGCCATCATCTTAATTTCTTCATCATTTACATGTTTTTTAAATTCTTTTACATTATGTTTTACAGCATTTAAGTCAATTTCTACAATTGTATCTCTTCCATATTTCAAACTCATTGGTCTAACTCCTAACTCAATAATTGCATTCCATTCTATTTCACGTTTCATATGACCTTTTACAATATAATACTTTTCATTATGCTAGTCAAACTACTAGAATTTTCGGAATTTTGAGTATGATATAATATCCTCAAGAAACTATTATATACGGAGACGAGGAGAATTACAATGTTTGTTCAATCTGCATTACATCAACTAAAAGTTGCTATTGATACTTCTATTTATATGCTTAACCAATATATTGAAAACGATTTAAAAATACAACCGATTCACTCAAAACGATCATTATTTGAAATGTGTATACATCTTTCTCTTATTTGTCATGCTGATTTGCTCATTTTAAATGGTATTCCAGAAAAAGAATTACATACCTTTTATATAGAACATAAGCCCGTAACAGTTGCTCACATGCAACAAACGACGATTGAAGGATACAACCTTCTCTCTAAAACATTTCTTTCCTACTCCCAAATAGAATTAGCAGAAGTTATGACTGCCTATTGGGGTATTTCTTATTCGCGCTTTGAATGGTTACTTGAAATCGTTGCACACTTTTATCATCATCGTGGACAAATTCATCTTTTATTATGTGAGCATATGAAAGATCCTCGCATTCCTTTATTTGAGTGATTTTCCACTCATTCATTAATTATAAATAGAGAAGCTACAAAACCAATAAAAAGTATCATTCCTAATAAAATAAATGTTTGAGCATACCCTCCTATTTTCATAAGATAAATAGAAATGATAGGTCCTATACTAGTACCTAAAAATAAAATAAAAGTATAAATAGATACTGCTATTCCCCTCGCTTTCCCTCCTAATTGACCTACAAGAGAAACTAAAGACGGAACGGATATAGCAATACCTATTACAAAACAGACACTCATCATTACAAGTAGAGATAGATACGAAACAAAGCCCATTGAACTTAGACTGAAAATAGCGATCAACAATCCTCCCTGAAGAACTTTTCTTACTTCAAACCTCTTTGTTAAACGACCTGCAAGCGGTGACAGCAACATACCAAATAGCCCCGCTAAGCGAAAATAAAGAATTTGTTCTGCAGTTAAATTGTAAGTAGGAGAGCTCAAATAATTCCCTAAAACAGTATACATATTAACAAAAGCCATTAATAAAACAAATGCAATTATATAGCTTAATACTAAGCTTTTATTTGTAAAAACTTTACCCATCTGTTTAATTGGCCCCAAAATATCAGTATAGGATTGAGACGTCTCTCCTTTCGGAAGAGAATAATAAACCCATATAGCAGTACTTATATAGACAATGCTAAGAAGAAAGAAAACCATATGCCATCCAAAATGCTGACTAACAGCAGTACTTATTACCTGCCCTACAATTCCAGCTACTAAAAAACCAGTACTAACAAATCCTATTGTTGTAACCCTTCTTTCTACTGGGAACATTTCTACAACGTAGGCTAGCGCTACTGGAGAAAATGTAGCTGCCGCTATCCCTTGTATACCTCTAAAAATAACAAGCCAAAATAAACTATCTACAAACCCTAAGCAAAAAGAAACAATCGACAGTGCAAGCAATCCAATAAAAATCACTTTTTTTCGTCCATATTTATCAGAAATTGCCCCAAATAACAAACACCCTATAGCAAAGCCAACAGAAAATATACTTCCTGTAGCTGCCGATTGTGCTAATGACGTATTAAAAATGTTTGAAAATAGAGAGATTAAAGGTAGTGTTACATATAAGCTAGACATAACTACCATACCCGACCAACATAATACAGCTGTCATTATTGTATAATTCTTTTCACTATTTACTTCCTTTCCTATTTCCATCATAAACTCTCTCCCTTATTACGATTTGTTTTTATTAGTTTAAACTCTCTAAATTACTAAAATAGCATTCCTTTAACTCTTATTTATTTTAATTACATAGCAAAAATTATCACCGTTCATAAAGTTAGTTAAGCATATAATAAGGCAAACTAATTATACGTCCAAATAAATAAGTTGATCTTCATAATCAACTTATTTACCTACCTTCTCCTAATTTCACCTGCATAGTTTCTTGCATTTTATTTAATAGCTTTTCTAAAACTTGACGCTCTTCTTGATTAAAGCCATCAACTAACGAAGCGCAAGATAACCAAAAAGTTGGTAAAGAATGTGTAACTAGTTCTTTTCCTTTCGGAGTAATTTTCACCTTTAATCTTCTTCGATCTTCAGAATGGTGGAATCTTACGATTAACTCTCGTTTCTCCATCCAATCTAATAAGCCAGTGACAGAAGCACGTGTAATCCCTAATCGACTCGCAATATCCGAAGGACTCATGTTCACCTCTTCCCCATTCGCTTCCATTTCACGCAAAATAAACAATAGTAAAAAATCTAATTTACTCTCTGAAATACCAAGCGGAGCTAAATCTACGTCAACCGCATCAAGAACATTATCAGACGTCCATAACATTAACAAACCAAGTTTTGCTGCGATTGGATCCGTTTCCGCTGATGCTGTCTTTTTGATTAACTCTGCGTACGGCTCAATCCCTAAAGGAAGAGAATCTTTTCTTGAATCCATTCATCTTCACTCTCCTTTCTCATTAAATAATTAGCTTACCTAATTACTTTCTCATTATACTCATATTTTTCCTTTTATTGCAAGCACATTGTTAAACAAAAAATCCTATTATTAAAACAGGATTTTTCACACTGACTAGCTATTAGTTTTAAATAATGCGTAACTTCTTTAAGGCATAAGAAATTCCGCCTTCACTCGCCTTCGTTGTAACGAGATCAGCCCTTCTCTTCAGCTCCTCTCCACCATCTCCCATCGCAACTCCTAATCCTACATACTGCAACATCTCAATATCATTTCCACCATCACCAAAAGCAATGGCTTCTGATTTACTAATATTTAAATGTTCCAATACTTTTTGAATTGCAGTTAGCTTCGATACTTTACTATCTTCCAATACATTCATAACGTAACCATGAAAACGGTCAAACGTAAGTGCTGGATACCTTTCAATGAATTTTTGAGCTTCTGTTTCATCAGCATACAGACATATGCAATACATCTCATCTGACAAGTTTTTAACTTTGTCAGGATACCGCTCTAAATTTAAAGTTTCATTTAACGCTCGTATGACACGTTCATCTTTGGAGGCAATATTATTCATTGCAAATTCTTCTGTAAAATAAGAAACACTGTGACCATGTAATTCAGCAAAATTTGAAATATCATGAACGATTTCGCTTGAAAGTACTGATTTATGTATAACTTCTTCCCCACATTTTATATGTGCACCATTTGCTGAAATAAACGTATTTATGCCTAGTTCCTTAAATTGTGAGCATAAACTATATGGTCTTCCAGTTGTAACAACTACGTGAATCCCCTTATCTATTAATCTTTGTACCGCTTCTTTTGTACTTTCGTGCATACTTCTATCAATCTCGCTTAAAAGCGTACCGTCAACATCAAAAAATGCAACTTTGTACATAAGTCTTTACATCCCGTCCAAATGATTCGTATCATTAATGAAATGTACCGTTTTTTGTTCACCCTCAATTTCAATTAAACTTATTCCCGTATCTCCCATTTTGAAATAGTAGTCCATTGAAATTGGCATATTGAAAAATGCACGTAATAGACTATTAATTACGCCTCCATGGGCAACAATCGCAATTCGATTATATGTATTCTCTGTCACAATTTTAGAAAAAATCCCTTCTATTCTCATTCGAAACTCAATAAATGACTCTCCGTTTTCAAAACGGTCATGAAGAAATTTTGGCTCTGGATATTTCTTTGCTTCTTCAAATGATAAGCCAGCTTGTATTCCATTATTAAACTCCATTAATTCCTCTTCTAATTGAATTGGACAACCAATTGCTTCTGCTAATGTTTCACCCGTTTCACGAGCGCGTTTTAATGTACTTGCCCAAATGAAATCTGGTGAAAAATCTTTTTTCACTTTCTGTACAAGTCTTTGTACTTGTTGTCTCCCTTTGTCAGTCAACTCAAAATCAGCACGGCCTTCATGTACATGTAAAATATCAGCTTCTGATTCTCCGTGGCGTATTAGTAGTATTTGCATGTTTCTCTCTCCCTTTATTTAACATTCATAAAATTCCATTATATCACATTTTAAGATTTCAAAATAAAAAAGGAACGGTCTCCCGTCCCTCATCCATTCACTTTTTCCGCATCATTCCAATAATATTTACTAAACGCTTCTGTTAACACATCAATTGTGTTATATAATTCATCTAACGTATTATCAACACCACCAACTTCAATTAACATCGCATTTTTCGATAAATCTTGGTTATAAACGCCATTTCCATCTTTTTTATACTTTGGAAAAATCCCTCTACTTAAACCGTAATAGTTTTCATCTAAATAACTATTGATGGCTCTTGCAATTTTTTCATTTTCAGCACGGCCTTCATTTTCCATCCCAATAATAAAATATAATCTTGCATACGATTTCCCGTTAATTACTTTTGTTGTTACCTTCTTACGCTGATCATCACGATGTATATCAATCGGAAACGCAATTTTATTATTTTGTGCTAATGCTCCTTTTACATATTCATGAGATGCTTTATATGACTGATACCATACCCACTTTTTACTCGCTAATAAATCACCCATATTCGTTTTATCGTGAATTACTGGAATTCCTTGCCCCTCAAGTTGTTCCTTCATACGTTTTCCTAGTAAGGACACATTTACATCTGGGCTAGATGGATCAGTTGCCCCTGGTAATAATGGAAAGAAGGATTCCCAGCTATGTGTATGATAAATATATACTGCACTTTCACCTTTTTTCGCTCCGTTCTTTTTCTGAACCGGATTATTCTTTTCCGCTTCTGTAACTTTATCTTTTGCTACTTCCCGCTCTTTCGTTACTTCTTCAATCGGTACACTAGATTCATTTGGGATATTCGTCAAGTTTGTCCCTTCCCCAGCTACGATAATATTAGAATAATACTTTGACATACCAGGTACTTCTTTACCGACGAATGTTCTTAAATCTTTAATTTTCAAATCTGTCGCAATAGAGAACATTAAATTCCCAACTGACTCTCTTTTATTCTGCTTAAAATAATCAAATCCGTAATAGCGATTCTCACTTTCTATCATTTGAACAAAACCTTGCATCGATACTTTTCCAAACCATTGATTTGCATAATTCGATTTCATTGTATGTAAAAGTGACGTCAAAATCGACGCTATTATAATTACTATTAGCGCATATAAAAGGAGTAACGAAATTAGTTTCTTCCCATGTATTCGAGTTGCATACTTTTTCACTGCATCACCTTCTTTATACATGGATATGTACAAGCTTTTCGGAATATACGCACAAAAAAGAGAAATGGTATCCCATTTCTCTTCCTCACTTTTATTGTTCTTTTTCTGTATCATTTGAAGGTAGTTTCTTCGCTTGTTTTTCTTTAAATATTTCTCCAATTGCCCCAAGAGTACCAAGTGTTTCAATTGCATTAGACGGAATAAAGACTTTATTTGCTGGTCCTTTTGCAACTTCAGCTAATGATTCGAATG
>NZ_JAKUDW010000028.1:0-63785 GCF_022662595.1 Bacillus cereus group sp. BfR-BA-01524
ACCATCTAAATATCGTTTCACCGCTTGGATTTTTTCTTTTGAAGAAAATTTAGCTATAAAAAATGCACCTCCAATTGTTAGACTGTGTCTAACAATTGGGGTGCACTTCAACTGGAAGTGGCTTTTTGGAATATTTATTGCAATTATTTCTTTTCCATTATCATTTTTCATTACAACTTCTTTATTTTCATTATGTTCATCAACAATGCTCTTTATCTTAAACAATTCCCAACCTAAATAAATCACTTCCACCCCAAGAGATACAAGAGAAGGACCTTTCATCGTGTAATCCTTCATAAATTTCAAGAAAAGTATTACCTGAACTTCTTGTAATATCAACATCCAATATTAATTTACATCACATAAATACTTCTTTTCTCCATTTTCCCACCGACAAATTCAACTTAATATCGTAAGATTCTGCGCTTTTTTAGTCTAAAAAGAGTATTAATATCTTCTTCTTTTAACTCACCGTCCTCAAGTAATTTCTGATGAATACTAAACACTTCTGGCTCATTTGCCAATGATATAATTGGATGATATTCAGTCCCAATAAAATAATATTGCGGTAAAAGGTTTCTAATTCGATGTTCTGCCGCTCCCTCTAATAACACGCTTTCCCCATCAATATTAGCAACCCCATCGTCGTACTCAGCGTCTGTGATGTATCTATCCCTAAACCATGCCGCTTCTTCCATAGTATCATCTTCCCTTTCTTCATAAATTCCAAAGCGTGGCATTGTCTTCGTCTTTATCAATAAACATTGTTTATCAATTGAGCCAGAATATTTTAATGCCCATAATTTATCAATCTGAATTTCAATCCCATCCATTATCCACGTTTCATCATCCAGCTTAGATAAATTAGAATGAATTTGTGAACTGCTAAAACCTTGCGTCCACCAAAGATTTATATTATCCCTTACAGCAATTAACTGATTCATAACAAAATCAATCCGTTCTTGATTCCCCGCTTCTACTAAACCATTCTTTCCAGGGAAAGAGACTCTTAATAATTTATCAAATACACTTAAATTATTATTTAATATATCTATTTCATCCTCAACACTATTCGGTTTCTTCAACCCTTCAATCAATGCCCTCTCTATTTCTTCGATTGTTTGAAAACGCTCTTTAGGAGAATGGCTTAACATTTTCTTTACTATCGGTTCAATAACTTCATAAGATGAATCTTGAGCCGTAAGAGAAGCTCTATCTCCTCTAGCAGCACTTCCTATAATAATCCATGTAATAATTTGTCCTAAAGCAAATATATCCATTGTACAATGCGGAGTATTTTCTTTTTGAAACTGTTCTGGTGCTGAAAAATCAAAATTAGCCATTCTGTCACCTTTTTTTGTTTGGGCATGTCTTTCATAAAATTCAGGGTCAAACCACGAAATGCCAAAATCCGCTAAAACCATCTTCCCATCAGTAGCAACCAAAATATTTTCTGGTTTCAAATCCCTGTGCACTATGTTTCGCTTATGGATAACTGATACAATTTTAAAAAGATTATATAATATAGGGTTTAAGGTATTGAAATTATTAATTTCCACGGTTTTTAGCCATGATTTTAATGTATAAGGATACTTTTTCATCAATATGTATGGAAATTGTTTTTCCTCAATTGTCAAATGACCATAATAATATATTGGGACTACCGCTCTAGTTTCAGCTAACTGTACAATTTCTTTAAATTCCGTTAAAAACCGTCTATATTTTGTAGAGTTTTCTCCCACTTCTTCTGCCAATATTTTTATAGCTACTTCATTTTTTCCGAAGTCGGCAGTATGAACAATTGCGTTTCCTCCTTCACCAATTTCTCTCTTTACTTTTATATCTCCCATAGGCGTTTCAATTTTCCTCTCGGCCTTCAAAAAACTTCTAATTACTTTTTTATTTTTATCAATCATATTTTATCCTCTACCCCATTTGTCTATTAATTCTTAGATATACATTATTGTTTTAAATCTGCTATTTCTTTATGTTCATCAACAATTCTTTTCTTCTTAGAAAATTCTATTCCTAGCAAAAAAACCGTATCTTCCATAACTCTCATCCTTGGTAAATTCAATATAATTAATTTTCTCTTTAATTTTCCCATTAGGTTCTTTGTTTTCAAATATAATTACCTGCATATCTTTCTTTATTGAAGATAAATCCTTAAAGAACGCTGATTGAATATCCATTTTAACTTCTTCACTCAATTCATCATTTTTAGTCAACTTTTTCCCCTGATAAGGAGTTAATGGCGAATCTAGAACAACAAAACCAGGGTGTGGTTTATTATTTTCCTTACAAAATTCCATTAGAGAAATGGCAAACGCACTATAAATAATAGAACGATATCCTTTTCCATAATCTTTAGCTGGTTTTGAATCTACATAAAAATGGCCTTTTTCATAAGTAACAATTGGTTTCTTAGAGAATTTCCATCTTTTCAAGGTATTAGACATATACTCACAAAAATCTTTGAGAGCCTCTAATATTAAGCCTTCGTTCTCATCATTCGTTACTGTTTGCGATGGCTTTTTGAGTTTATCTTCAATTATTTTCTTTTCTTTATTCATATCGGCTACTTTAGCTACTCTTACTTCATAATTAGCTAACAAGTCTCGTTCAAGTATATAGTTATTAAGAAGCTCTTTAAGATTCGTTTCTCGCGGTTCTAGCATCAAATTAATTCTATCATTAGTTTGATTGTACCTATACTTCTTCTCTTCTATTTTGTTATATAACTCCCCCTGCTCACTTTCAGTTTCCTTAATTGTAGACTGTAAATCCGATAAATAAAGTTTTATTTTATTCATTTCTGCTTCTATAGATTCGGCTAAATTTGTATCTGTTTGATTAAAATCATGCTTTCCACCATTACAATAGGTATTCTCCACTCTCTGATTACAAAAAGGGCATACCGCAAAGTTCAACTGAGAGAAGTAGTAGTTCCCTTCTCTAACAAAAATAAGTCTTTCTAAATCCGAATTATATTGTTCTTCCAGTAGCTGAAATCTCTTTATTAATTCAGACACAGCGATATATTTCGACTTATCTTCCTCAATTTCATTCCAGCTACTTCTTCTAAGCGTAGTCTGATTATTTATTTCTTCATTAATGCTATTTAGCTCATCCTGAATTTCCCGCATTTTATTATCCAATACAAACTCTGTACCTAAATGCCCAATAGAAAAATCTAATAACTCTTTTTCCTCTTGATGTATAAGCCTCTCTAATAATTCCTTTTGTCCTTGTAATTTAGTTTTAGACGAAATATCTTCTTTTTGAATACCTTCTTGGTCACTATCGTCTAAACCAGAAATCATTAGCTTAAAAATAGACTGTTCTACCGTAGTTTTCGTGTATTGTCCCGATAAAATAGGCGAGACCTCTTTAATAATTTTCCCCTCACTAATAGCAATATAAGTAGGAAAATCTCTAAAACTTAAAGTTCTTATTTCCCCACTTTTCTTCTCTTTAACATAACTTGGATGATTAAATCCCGATTTTTTTAATAGAAAAGCAGATATGTTATCTTTTTTTTCCTTATGGTGTTTGCACTTTAGAGAAATTGGAGTAGCTTTTTTAATATCACAAATGGCTGTTTTATATACATTCACTTCATTCTTCCCAACGACTCTTTTAAGAGTATATGTATCCCCACTATATGTTTCAATCTCCATAAACACCGAGGAATAACCTATACTCTCATCAATTTCCTTTGGCTTATCTGATGAACCTAACATATAGTTTATGCATTGAAAAATGTAAGACTTACCTGTATCAGAAGGTCCTGAAATAATGTTGAGCCCTTTTTCAAAATCTACAGCAGCGGCCTCCATATTCTCTCCATATACCATTATCTTTTTAATATAAAAACCTACATTATTCACTAAATCCACCCCTTACCAATGATTCTTTGGTAAATTCGCTACCCCATTTACTAATATTTCTATTAATATATTCATATAGCTCCATTTCTGAATATCGTTTAAACTGTTCACTTATCTTTTGTGCATTTTGAATTACATTTTGTGCATAAGTAGAAGCTAAGTGTTTAATGAAGTATACAGTTAATTCATTAGCTTTATAGTAAACACCGTTTTTCGTATATTCGATATCCAGCAACTCTCTAGAATACATTAAATTAATTCCTTCCTGCATAACCTTTCTTTTTATAACAATTTCACCAGAGCGACTTGGAATAGAAGGGTGCAAACTTTCCGTACTATCATCTACATCATTACTATGAGTTACCATATAATCATAGATAACCAATTGATTTAAATCCATAGGCTTTCCGGATAACTCATTTAGTATTATCAAAGCCCTTAATCCAACCTCAATGGGCGTATTAAATACATCTACATTTCGTTTAGAAACAAATTTATTCTTCATCATCCATCACCCAAACTATTTCTTCTTCTAAATTTTCTTCATTAGCAAGATGATGACAAATTCCATTTTTATCATTTCCATTAATAAGACTACTAAAAATGTTCTCTCCGCTAATGATAAGATTTCTAGCTTGTTGCGTTGCCGCTTTTATTCTCTCAAATCCATCTTGATAATTGGTATATACAGTGTCGACGATTCCATGAAATACTTCCGTTTTTAATTCATCAAATGCATTAATTCCATTAGGCATGGAATCCCTCTCGAATACCTTTAAAGATTCAGCTTGATAAAAATAAATGCGTTGCCTGTTAAAATGATTCAATAAAAAATTATATGATTTTAAATCCTCTAAACTAGTTATTTTCTTTTTTTTGTGATTGGCATAAGCATCAAAGAGTTTCCGAACATATAGTATTTCTTCTTGCTTTATCTCGCTAGGAGCCTGTTTAGGACGTTCAGGCATTTTTTTCAGTCCCCCACCGAATCTAAGCGGAAAATAATTTGTTTGTTGGTATTGTTCAATTAACTTAATTGGGTCAATTACATCCACGATTGAAAAATCGAAATTTTCAACATATTTATAGAAATCTCCTATCAGCTTAACCTCTTTTGTACTTGTAATCTTTTTTAAACAATGCCTATCCCATTCTTTTATTAGTTCTTTTCTTAAAGTTTTTGGCTTCATAATAAAATCATATAATTTCCCGCCAACTCCCTGAGGAGCTACAAGGTAATATCTTCTGGGGATGTTATATGCATTTATATATGTATAATAGCAAAGCTTTCCAAATTCTACCCATATTTGACTTGGCGCTAGAGGTGCATTATAGTGCTTACATTGATAATTATCCCATACTTCATTTCCATCTTTTGAATATTTTTCAAATGCTATTACATCTCTACCTTTATCTCCAGCCCCACCCACACGTACTACCTTCTCATATTTCGTACGAAGATAGCCATATATCCATTCTTCTATCAATTCTTCAAAATCATTCGGAGAAATAATTTTCAACCTATCAATTGGGGCAATGTAGTTTCCTACCAATAATTGATAATTTGTAGCCCTTGTATTATATGTAGGTTCCTCAATTTCTACCAATTCTTCATTTTTTATATTATCCATTTTAAAATCACCTATTATAGTTTGGTTTATTGTTCCATATTACCAAAAAACCAGGTCTGTTTTTGTCGAAAAAAGAGGAACTCAGCAAACTTTTTATTTTAAATAATGGCTATGTTAAAGTGTTAATTTTTTGTAAGAAATAAAGAACCTCTTTTAAAGGTCCATTTTTGTTTGTAAAAAGTATATTAATCCAGCAATTCCTAAGGAAATTAATCCATTCAACTCAAATAAATTAGAGTGTTGTATTTGGTTTTGTTGGGGAAAATACATACCAAGAAAAGGTAGGTGAGCTTATTTGAAAAAATATTATGTATTATTTTCAGTATTTTATTTTTAATGACTACTTCTACTGTTTTTGCAAAGAAAGAAGCGCCGAGCCAAGAATTTATCAATAAGTATTATTTCGATACTGATTTAAAAGGGGTTAAAGATATCTACTTCTTCAGGGAATTTCCCTTCTATAAAATGATAAAGAAGAAGTTTCACCTTTAGGTAAGGAGCTTTTATCTGTATTACAGGATGATATATGGACATGGGTTAGGGAACCAAGGATTTATGTTAAAGAAAACATTGCTTATATACACGCAGTCAAATTAGATGGATTAAATCTGTTATATACACTAAAAAAAGAAAGTGACATCTGGAAAGTCGCAAAAATTGAGAAGAAGAAACTTCCTACGGGCGGTAGTGCAACTATACTCGAACAGGCATTTTTGAGGGCTATCGAACTAGAGATACTCAAAGCAACAAGAACGTATTATCCTCATGGAAGACTCTATACTTCCCCAAGGATTATAGATATTATTCGAGATGAATTTAATGATACATACAAAATAACTGTTCAAATTGTAACTTTTGAGAGTGCACATAACTCACCATATGGTTTTGATACAATCACTTTAGAAATTCCTGACTTTAAAGTGATTAAATATGAACATGTGGGTGTTTCGGATATTGGGAAGATACCATTAGAAACACATTGAAATATAAAGCTGGTTCTTTAATTCTTATGGTAGAACGCCCCCCCTAATTTATGGTGCCGCGTGTGAAATAGGTGATTAGCGGGTTCGTTGAACAAGAAAAAAAGTAAGTATATATTATACATGACTAATATGTACTTACCTTTTTTAAGGATTTTTAGTTTTTAGGTCTTGGTAAATAAATGAATTGCATTGTTTTTTATGAGAATCTGGAAGAATACCTAAGTTGATTGTTTTTTTCAATGGAAATCAAAATTTGCACATTCCCCTAATTTTGGTATACGAAACAATATGTTTCTAACTAGTCGAATGAGAAAGATTCTTTTTATTACATACTTGATACATTTCTTTCCAAAATATTGATGGATAGTGTCTAAAAGTGAATGTTCCTTTTGATGTGTCTTTTGTATAATTTTTTGACATCAATAAATAACATTCTCGCTTCGCTCTTGTAATACACACATAAAAAACTCTACGCTCTTCATTGAGCTTTTCTGTATCTTGTAAATTTCTGAAATCTGGAAATACCTTTTGCTCCATTCCTAGTATTACTATAACCTCGAACTCTAAACCTTTAGAACTATGTCTGGTCGATATTGTAACTTGATTTTCAGGCTTACCAATCTGAGAAAACTGTTTAATACTGTACGATTTAAATTCACCATTAGTGGCGAATTGTAGTAGTTTTTCTAAAATATGAGCTTCTTCAAAGAACTTTTCAGATTGTTTTAAAACACAATGTAAATTTAATCGAGCCACTATAAACGTTAACCAGTTATTTAATGAATCATTAGATTGTTTACTCACAATTAAAGTATCATACAATTTCTTCTTTTCTTTTATTTTTTCGTTTTCAGACAATATTCCTAGATGGCTCTCTAGTAATTGAATCCAAAAATCTGAAATACTAGTAAAGAAACCTGAAAAGTTATTTACTAACCAGATTGCACAATCTTTTAACCATAATACAATTTCACTCTTAGAAAATTCAAATTTTGCAATATAGTAAGGAATGCTCTTTTCTTCCATTACTTTACGTAAACCTTCAACCACATATTTATCTTTTACTATAATACATATTTCTTCTAAAGGGATTCCTTGTTTTTGAGAATTAGGAATTATAGTATCTACAACATATTTATATTGTTCATCAAGTTCATTTTCACATTGAATAAAATGAAAAATACCTTTTTCCTCTATTCTAGCACCTGCTTTATACTCACGGTCATCAATATTTAATGTTATAGAAGAAGCATCTATTATGTCTTGATTACTTCTGTAGTTTGTTTTCAAGTCTATAGATAGCAGCTTAGTAGAATCATAAAGTTCAAGGAAATAAGATGGATGAGCACCATTAAATCCGTATATGCTCTGGTCGGGGTCTCCGACTGCAAATATTTTAATATTAGTTAAATTAATAAGAGATAGAACCATTTCATGAAGGGGTTTTCCAAAATCTTGATATTCATCGATGAGAATCCAAGGGAATTTGGCTTCAAGGCATTTACGGACATATTCCTCTCTAATAATTAATTGGTTTGAATATTTAACAATTTCAATGAAATCTGTTTTCCCTAACTGTTTAAGCCGTTTTTCATATTCGATTGCCACTTTTTCCGCTATGTGATTCTTATCTATTTTTACTTTACTAAAGCCCGTGACAGAATGACTTCTCTCTGATTCCATTTCTTGAAATTTTAAGTTGTTTGGATTAATATTAAAATCCTCTAAAATAGAGAGAAATAACTTATATTTATCACTATCTGCAATTAAGTCTATAGGTAAAGGAAAATCATCTTTAAAAAGATGAGCATATGGCATAATGATTTGAGAAATGCAAAATGCATGAACAGTACCCAAGCTTACATTTGCTCTTTTTTGATATCCCATCTTTTTTAATCGACTAGTAAATTCCTTTGCTGCTTCTTTACTATATGTGATGCAACCTAAGCCTCTCGGTACATGTATTCTTTCGTTTAGCAACTTAAGTATTTTTAGTGTTAATACAGTTGTTTTACCACTACCAGGTCCAGCTTTTACAACTGTGCTAATATTGGAATTGAATGCTGCTAGCTGGTCTGGGTCTTCTTGTATCTGCGTTATTTTTTGTAGATATAAGTCCATTAGAGTTCATCCACTCTTTTATAAATTGATTCTATTGCTAACCGTATATAGTCGGGTATATGGTTTTCAGTACATTCAATAGATAAATGTTGTGCAAATCTTCCTTTACCAATCGCAGAATGGCTACTTTCAATTTTCTTTAAGCAATCAACATACTTTCCTTGTTCTAATTCAAGCTTGAAGTTTTGCTGCTGTCTTTCTCCTCCTGATGTAAGTTCACAAAAGATTGTATTTATAATATCCCTTTCAGGTTTTAAATTTTTAATTTGGGACATAATGTCAATTTCCATAGTATGATATCCTACAAAAAAGCCAAATGAAGAAAACAGGGTACCTTGGTCAGCATAGTCTTCTGGAATTTGTTCCTCACTAAGTTTATTTAAATCAATTAGCAATTCTTGCATTCTATCATAGCCATCAAAACCAAAACTTTCATGGCTATCCTCTTGTAGTTTACCAAAATCTTTTTCAACCTTTTCTACTTTTTCAACCTTTTCTCCTTTTTGCACTTCTTTTACCGTTTTCACGTTTACATAGTAATCTCCATCGGTTATAACGACAAAAGGAATATCTAAAGCGTCAAGAAATTTAACGTATGGCTTAAAGTTTGTTGAATTAACGTTACAACAAATGATTCCTTTTTTATCTAAAGGCATGCCCATTTTGTTTGCAAAACTCGGAATTAAATATTCTTCTGCAACACCTTCTATTAAAATTACACCCCTGCCAAAATATATTTCTCCTCTTTTAATATCTATATAACGTTCTAAATCTTTTCTATCCCTTGTTTCAAGTTTTAAGGAAGCAGTAGTATTTATACTAGTCCCCTCACTGGTATGGCGTAAATGTACCATAGAATCTATAGGCGCAACCGACGTTATGTGAGGAGAATGAGTTGTCATTAGAATAGATGTATCTTTATTTATTACATCTTTATAAATAACTCTTTGAAGTGCAGGATGTAAATGAGATTCCGGTTCTTCAATTGCCAAGATTGTACAGCCATTATTAGAAGAATAATAAGTATCCATAAAAGTATAAAGTTCTGCCTGCATTTCATCGGATAGTTCTGTTTTTAATATGTAATTTTGCTTTTGATTTTGTTCATAGCAATCTTTTAAAATTGTACTACTTTCTTCTATTAATAATTGCTGAAATTTATCTGCTTTGATAATTGAGGGAATAGTATTATCCTCTAAGCTTAATAATATTAGAGAAATATAAAGGATATTGTTAATTCCTAAACTTGTATCACCTGTATGTCGTTTTTTTTCTCCAATCATTAATTTTAATGTATTTAAGATTCTGTTAGGATTAAAATCTATAGTTTCTAAAGAAACTGTTGAATCAACTTGATTACCGATAATGCTTGAAAATCTTGAACTTATTTTATTTGTTAAATCTGTTAGCTCATCAATTGAAAGCACCTCGTCACTTTTTTGCTTAAGTGCAGAGGCTATTTCTGCTAGTTCTTCTTTTCTGATATCGTATTGTTTTAATAACTGGTTAACAGGGGACTTTCTTATATGTTTCATTTCAGATTCAACATCACGCATTGCATGTATAACATTTATATTTAAAAATCTCCGGTGATAATGTGTGAATGGTATCTCTTCTTTTTCACCTTGGAAAATAATAAATTGATAGTCATGTGTTCCATCTTCTTTTACCTTTGGAAAATACCTATATGTTAGCCTAAGAGTTTTTGGAGATATTGAAACTGTAGCTGCATCTAAGGTAGATAAAATTGTTTTTTTGCGGTCATACCCTTGAATTTCTATTGAGATTTCAATCTGTTCACGATTTTTCATTGGTTCTGACAATCCATCAAAAAAATCTGTATCTAATAAAAAACGGTCTTCATCAGAGAGTTTAGGGTCTAAAATTATTTGTATGGCTCTTAAAAAATTTGTTTTTCCTATATTATTTTCACCAATAATAATTTGTTTATGATTTAAATTAACATCAATGTCTTTGAAGTTTCTAAAATTTGTTATTTTGACTCTTGAGATATACGGAGATTTTGAATTGTGCATAAGACCACCCTTTTATAATATTTTCATATAGTTATCTTAAGGTATATTTTATGAATTTACAATGTTTAACAACGTTCATTCATTACATAAACGTTATATACAGGATTATTATATCGAGGTGATAGATATGTACATATTTAGTATAGAATAGCTTTTTATGTACAATTGTTAAATATGTCCTGATATACTTACAAAAAATATATTTTAACAACCTAAAATTAATTTTTTAATTGATATATTCATTTGTCACCATCTTATAATTTACTTAAGTTTAGATAAGCAAGGTTAGTTTCTTATCTCAATCTTGAATCTTTGATGCATTGCATTTTCACAAAAAAATATTGTCTCAAACTTAGCAAAAGATGATAACCAAAGAAAAAGAACCCATTCAGAGTTCTTCCTTAGGCACCTTATTCCCCTAACGCCCTATTTCTTTAATTAGCTTTCCAGTTTTTTTGTTTCAGTCATTTTGGAGATGTTTGGGTTCCAAATACCCATCCATGAGCACCTCCATTAAAAAGTGTTTCACTTTATAAAACCCAGTTCTAATGATTCTTTCATAGCTGTTAAAGCGGCAAATCCGTTGAATTAACAATATGAATTCCATATGTTAGTTTTAATTGCTCAAATGCTTTTTTTGTTTCCTCTTCATAACTAGGAATAGAGCTCATACAATCATCTAATAGATAAATATTGGAGGTTACAGAACGGTCATCTGTATAATGTTCCACAATTTGCTTTACTGATTCTAAGACACAGTGAGATTTGGCTTCTCCTGCAATAATAATTTTTTGGTAAGATTTTAATGAATTTAAAAATTCATAATTCCCTTCATCGCCTACTGCATATTCAGGCTTAATCATTCCATACATTTCACTTAAAGGATTTTGTCCCTTTACGATTTTTTCTATTTTAGTGTTTCGAGCAATAGAGTGGAAATGAATCATATTAGAAAATTGGCCTTCTAATGCCGCCCCATTAGTTCCTTCAATGCAGTGATACGTCCAAATACACAGTTGCTTCTTACCTATTTTTTCGAGATTACGCAGATAGTCTAAGCTTTCTTTTTGCTTTTCCACCGCTATCCAAATTCCCTTCTCTACATCATCTGTTGTAATAATAGTAAATGGGACTGGGTGATTCCCTTCTCTATCCACCCACCAACTAGGGTGAAAAATTTGATGTAAGTCATGGGTATCTAATGACACTGCGATAGTGGTAATTTTATTTAAGTTCTTATAGATAAAATTTGTGATATTTCGAATATCCCGATGAGAATTTGGAACCCCTAATTCTCCGTTTTCCATAAAATCATTTTGAAAGTCAATCCCAATAACCATTACTCGTTCCTTATCTTCGCTCGCAGGAACTAATTCCTCTGCCTTTGCCAAAACAAGTAATTCATTTAGTTTCATTCTGTTTGTTCTACCAATTTCACCAATCCTAACAATGTCTTCAAATCTTGTCTTCAACTTAATTCATCTCCTATCTCAATGTTTTTTAATTTGCAATTTAGGATACTACTACTGTGTAAAAAAGAAATGGTTTCACCGAATGAACATACGTTCTGTTTAACTACGAAAAAAATAGCTCATTCTAGAGTCTGTTTTTATGCATATAATATCAAGATTTTGTCACGCCCCATTAAACTACAACAAGATACAAAATACTAATTAGTTGTTCTAAAGAATCTTTTCAGATTCTGTTATTAGCTAAATAATTTCTTTGCTTTCACATACATATTTTAACATTAGTGATTAATAAATGCTAACCATATCCTTCAATTGCAAACAGATAGTTAATTGAAGGATTATTATGAGATATTACTGTAATAATAAGCTTTAAACGGAAAGTGGATTCCTAATATTCATAAACAAATATCAGTACAAACACCTACAAGATGAACTTCTTCTATTCCTCTTTCTCTTAACTTCATTTCTAAGTCGGTTCCTGCAAATGCACTATATCGTGTTTTATCCATGTAATATACATTTTCAGCATTTTTATATGTTTCGTATACATCTTGTAATTCCCCAAACAAATCTCTTCCACTTGTACCAGCTATATTATGGGGTGGGAATAATTTTGATTCTGGATGATATACATCATTTTTTTCATGTTTATCAATCGCAAAGACAACGTAATCTCCATTTTCAATATATTGCGTCGTTATATGTACAATTTCCTTCTCAATTTCTTGGCCTGGTTTTCCGCAAGTTAAAGCACCTTTTTCCGCTACAAAATCATATGTATAATCAATATTAATAAGAGCTCGTTTCATAACTACTATCTCTCCTTCTTCTGTTTCACAGTAAACAATAGAAAATTTGTTATTACGACATCGTATGTACTATTCGACATTTCAAATGAAATACCTACATTTTTCTTGTAAAACTTACCTTAATTCGAGTTTATCATAAAGTGAAACTTTAATCATTGGAGAGTTTGTTCATCTCCAATGATTATTAGTTAAACCAATCGGACAGTTGATCTCCCACCTAATCTCCTCACATATACCCCGAGTTTTAAGGCGAGGTCTTACTGCCCATTAATGCGGGATATAATAGATACACAATGGTAAAACAACTAGCTCCTATTACGAAATCACAAACTCGATAATTAAGCATAATTTGAATAACTTCTTGGATCGTAAACTACATTACTTACAGTATTATACTAATCACGAAGAAAAGAACACACCGATTCACATCTTCAACCTCTTTCTCTGTGATAGTAGAAACAAGTGATTTCTTCCTTCTTAATCGTATTAGAAAACGAAACAAGTTAGTCACTCTTGCACACTCTAGTCCAAACAAAAAAGCACATTACTTTTTGAGTAATGTACTTTTTATTCATATTAAGACGCTGGTTTTGTTTCAAACGTCGCTTGATTAAAACTAATAACTTTTCCTTTCGGATCATTATTTTCATACTGAACTGCAGTAATTGTATGACTACCTGTTTCTAGCGTCTTTTCTTTTAATTGTACTGTTGTCTGCGTTGTACTAGTTACTTGATGTTTATCTGTATACATTTGATCTACAAATATGAATGTTTCTTTATCACCTTGAAAATTAGAAAGTTCTAATTCAACTTGCTGAATTAAAGTATCCTTTTTGATGAATACAGTCGGTATATTGCCATTTTCAGAAGTACCATCTGGAGTAATAACTTTTACTTTCCCTTCTCCAATTGACATTGCACCTTCAGGAAATACAACCATATTCTCATCACTTGCGTTTACAACTTGTTCTTCCTGTTTTGATTGCGCGTCCTCTTTTTCCTGTGGAGCACCGCAACCTACTAATAACAATACAGACAATCCAGTGATTATGAATTTTTTCAAAATCCATCCCCCCTGTCATTTGATTATAATTTATTATACAAAAATAACTTTTAAATTTTAAGACAACATTTAAAACTTTTATGAACATATAGAAGCTTGCTCACGATTAATGTATCATACTTTCCTTAATAGAACATTAATTTTTTTTATGAAATAAATAGTAATTCCTTCTTATTTATCATTTTAGCCCAACAAATCGATATAATACCCGCTCAAAAATAAAAAGACATTGATATGTCCAATGTCTTTTCTATGTAGCACTTTAAAAAACAAATGTTGTGATTTCTTCTACTTCTTTTCTTGGAAGCTTTTTTGGCTTATCTTTCGGAAATCCGAGTGAAATAACCATATTTATTTGTTTTTCAGGCTCAATTTGTAAATATTGGCGCAGTTCATCTTGAGCTAACAATACTGGCCCTGTCATTGGACAAGTACCAAGTCCCTTTGCATGTGCAGCTAACATTAAGTTTTGTGCAGCTAAACAGCTACTCTTAATCCCTTCTTCTTCCCAGACTGAATCTGGAACAAAAGCAATTGGATCAAATATCTTTTCACGAAACTTTGATTCATATGGTGTTGCCAAACATACGATTAATACTGGTGCCTCAGAGAAAGCTGTCGCATATGGTCCGAAAGAACGTGTAAGTAATTTCCCTGCTTTCTCTTCTCCATTTTCTGCTGCTTTTGTCGCAAGTTTATGTAATGCACCCCATGTCATTTGTTCAATTTCTTTAATCTTCTCTCGATTCATAATAACCAAGAATTCCCACGTTTGTGAATTCGTATCACTCGGTGCGTAACGAGCACAATCAATTATTTCTTTTATATCATTAATAGATACTTCTTGATCTGTAAACTTTCTAACACTTCGTCTTCCGTGAATTACTTCTTTAAAATCTTCATAATTCATATATTAAATCCCCTTTTTACAGCGTTTTCAAAACTTGTCCTACGCTTGAATTATATCATGAAAAAAAGCCGGAAGAATACCAGCTTTTTTCTTCATGATTAATTTGTCACTTTAAACAAACGAATACTCTCTTCATATGCAACTTGTAATTTTTTCGTAATTGGTCCTCTTTCACCAGCTCCAAACTGTTCATCACCAATTTGAACGACTGGGAATATTTCAAGTGGCGTCGCTGTAAAGAAGTACTCATCAGCTTCATATACTTCTTGTAATGAAAACTCTCGTTCTTCTACTTCGATATGTAACTCTTTCGCTAATGTAATCACGTAGTGACGTGTAATACCATGTAAAATTAAATGATCCGCTGGATGTGTAATTAACTTATTATTTTTCACGATAAAGAAATTGGAATGACACCCTTCAGTCACAATGCCATCCCGTACTAATATTGCTTCTTGATACCCTTGTTCATTTATTTTATTTTTGATCATAATATTAGGAAGCAAATTTAAAGATTTTATATGGCAAAACTTCCACCTAATGTCCTCTTCTACTGTTACCTTAATCCCTGCCTCCATTGAAGCCACTGGTCTTGGGAACGAAACAAGATTTGCAAAATATGTCGGTTGTAAATCTGATTCATATACATGATTGCGTGGTTGTGCACCTCTTGATATTTGTAAATATACATTCCCATCTTCTTGAAATTGATTTTTTTCAATCATTTGATGTAACTCTTCCACTAATTCTTCCTTCGTAAATGGTGGAATTAGTTTTATTTCTGCCATAGAGTTAAAGAATCGTTCCAAATGTAAATCTAATAAATGAGGCTTTCCATCGTATAGTCTAAATACTTCATAAATACCATCACCAAATTGGAAACCACGCTCTTCTAATGCGACCATCGGCTGTTCTTCCTTCGTATTAATTATTCTTCCATTAAACAAGATCCAATCTTTGTGAGTAGCTTTCATTCTTCCCCACTCCTTTATCACATGATTGATTTTATTGTACAACTTATGTCACCCTGAAAGAAGGAATTTTCTGTATTTTCACAAACAAAAAATACATCACTTCGTAAAAGTGATGTATTTAATCATTTATTTAAGGAAATATTTTTCAATGTCATCTAACATAAGGTTCGCAGCTTTAATACCGCCTGCTGTATTCCAGATTACCTCATCTACTTGGAATACTTTATTATTTTTAGAAGCCTGAAGTTGCTTAAAGAGTGGATCTTCTGTCCATTCCTTTGCTAACGAATTTCCTTCATTATTCTTATCTGCATCTTTATCAGACGTGAAATAGAATAAGTAGTCTCCGTCCATATTTGGAATTTGCTCTTTTGTAATTCCTTTTATCGCAAAATCATCTTTATCTTGTAATGGTGGTCGTTTAAATCCAATATCATTTAAAACAACTCCCGAGAATGAGTTTTTTTGATAAATACGAACATCACCTGGCACGAAACGAATAATAGAAACTTTAGAATTCAATTTATCGCCTAACTTCTCTTTCATTCCTTCAATACGTTTTTTATAATCATCAAGAGCTTTTTGCCCTTCTTTTTCTTTATTTACAGCTTTTGTATAAAGCGTAAAGTTTTCTTTCCAATCACCGCGTAATGTTTCTGCATAAACAGTTGGTGCGATTTCTTTTAGCTGATCATATATTTTTTCGTGACGCATTTTATTTCCGATAATTAAATCTGGCTTAAGCTTCATTACTGCTTCTAAATTAATATCACGTTCAGTTCCTACAACTTCCGTATTTTTCAACTCTTTCGCTACATGAGGATACCATTCATCACCAGCACGTGGTTTCGTAGTCCCCACTGGCGTTACACCCACAGCTAGGAGAGCCTCTGCACCTTCATTTGTTAAAACAACAACTTTTTTAGGTGTACCATTTACTGTCGTTTCGCCCATTGCATGCTTTACTGTATATGAATCTTTTGCTTTCACTGATATATCATTTTCTTTTTTCTCTTCTTTACTACATCCTGCAATTACAACCATGAGTATCATAATGCAGAACATAATGAGTTTTTTAGTATGTATCATATGTCCTCCCTAGATGAAATCGATTATCATTAACAATTAAAGGTTAATGTATACTACATACATTGTCAATGTATATCAGAAAACTTTTTTAATATATACCATTTCGATTCTATCCGCTTTTCTAATGTTTCTTTTTAAAACATTGTGTATAAGTATAAAAATTTATGTTGTTATTACAATGCGTATCTGAGTTATACATAACAAAGATACGCATCCATATTGTATTATCGTTTTAATTCCTAATATTGAGTATATTTAATATAAGATGGATCATTATATACCCACTGATTTCCACCAAGGTTTAACCAACTATTTTCATTTATATATACTAAATAAGATTCTGGAGGATTTAATTGACGGATAACTGCAGATGTAGTTGATGGACCACTTCTTAAATTTACATTCATCCCTTGTATATATGCAACCCCAATCGGACTTCCATCACTATTGCTTGTCTTTACAAAATTAATGTAAGAAGGATCATTATACACCCATTGTCCATTCCCCAAATCTAACCATCCGTTACTTTCCTGATATACAACGTAAGATTCTGGAGAATTTAATTGACGAATAACTGAGGAAGAAGTTGATGGACCATTTCTTAAATTCACATTTTTCCCAAGGATATAAGCGATTCCCTTCGTTTGAGGTGTCGGTTGTGGGTTAGGTGGTTGTGGATTTGGAGCTACTCCAAAAATAGCTGCTATTCCATTTGCATACGCTTGACTTAGATCTTCAATAAATTGTGGATTTTTTAATAAATTTGCATCAAACGTTGTATCAATAAAGGCAGTCTCTGTTAAAATTGCATCCATTGCGGTTTCTCTTAATACCGCATAATTTTCTTTTTTTGCTCCTCGATCACGAAGACCGTATTTTGTTAATACAGGATTTACTGCTGTATGCATCTTTTGTTGCTTTGCATATGCAGTGCTGCTGTTGGATAACGCATTATAAATATAGCTTTCAAAACCTGTACCCCCGCCGCTATTAATATGAAATGAAATAAAATAATCCGCACCAAAAGCATTAGCAATATTAGCACGTTCCGATAAAGAAATAAACACGTCACTATCACGTGTCATTTTAATTGTAATTGGGTAATTTACCGTTAAAATGTCTCGAACGCGTCTCGCAATTTGAAGTGTTAAGTTTTTTTCTACTAAGCCATTACCAACAGCACCAGAATCATATCCACCGTGCCCTGCGTCTATAACAAGTTTCATTTTACTACCCCGCCTCTTTCTTGTAATATGTTAGCATTGCTACTCGTCCTATTTTATGTGAAATGTACAAGTTCTGTTACAATCGCAAATTAAAAAACCGCCTTATGTAAGGCGGTTTCTATCATCTTGCTTTAACCAATTTAAAATAAATATATACGATTGATAGTGAATATAACGTATGCAAAATAAAATAAATAAAAGTGCTATTCCAACACCACTATAAAGTAAACCAAACTTTAAAAAAACATTCACAAGTGGTGGAAAGTTCATTATATTTTGTAATGTACTAAGCATACAAAATATAATGAAAAAGACAGGGACGTATTGTAATTCATACGGCTTTCTTTTTTTAATCATTCTTTTTCGAATGATTATATGACATAGTTCTGCTACTATAAAGCACCCTCCAATTAAGACAAGACCAGCAGTCATCGTCATACATCCACCTGCCTTATATTTATTGTATTACATAAATAATCATCGTTATATTTTCTTCACATACGCTTCATCTTCTGAAGTAAAGCCAAAACTCTCTATGAAAGACTTCGCCTTTTCTGTTAATCCCTCTTGTAGCACTTTTATTTCTTTCACATTTCTTTGTTTCATCATTTCTTCAAATGTAAAATACGTATTTGTACCATAACCGTAACCTTGGTAATCAAAATGAATAATTAGCTGTGATAAAACAGCTCGTTCCTCTTGAACACTATAATCTATTACACCAATATATGTATCATCAACTTTCACACAGTACTGTACCTTTTTCTCACCTAAACTATGCGATTTAAACATTTCTTTAACAACGCTTTCATTTTCTACAGAAACTTTCTCAAACGTAATCATATGTTGTCCATCCTTTTACTATTATTGTATCAATAATACTTCCTATTTATGAAAAAAACCTTAAGACCGTATGCGATCTTAAGGTTTTTCTAATTAAACTAAGCTATACGCACGTTTTGTTTCTTCATGGAACTTATTCGTATCGTATTTATGCTCAACATAAATTTGGTGCCATACCATAAACGCAAGTACAGTCCAAATTTTACGGCTATAATCGCCTTTATCTGCACAATGTGCTTCCAGTAAGTTTAATACATACTGTTTGTCGATTAAATGCTCTGTTTTACTCTCGTTTATAATATTGATAGCCCAATCATGCATTTCATCTTTTAACCAGTGACGAATTGGTACTGGGAATCCAAGTTTTTTACGATCTAATACGTGATCTGGAACGATTCCGCGTGCGGCTTCACGTAAAATAGCTTTCGTAGTTCCGTTAGCAATCTTAAATTCAGTTGGAATTTTAGATGCAACATCGAATACTTCTTTATCTAAGAACGGTACACGAAGTTCTAATGAGTTTGCCATTGTCATTTTATCAGCTTTTAATAAAATGTCACCGCGTAACCATGTGAACATGTCAATGTACTGCATTTTGCTTACATCATCATAATCTTTAATCTCGTTATACAATGGTTTCGTGATATCCATATAGTTAACACTTTCATTGTAATACTTCATTAATTCAACTTTCTCTTCTTCACGGAAGATTTTCGCGTTTCCATAGTAACGCTCTTCAATTGGCGTACATCCACGCTCTAGGAAGCTCTTACCTTTAAATCCTTCTTTAAGAGCACCACTTAATGCTTTTAGAACGCTCTTACCTGGGCTAGGAATGTAAGAGAACATTTTTAGTGAGTTTGGCTCACGATAAATGTTATAACCACCAAATAGCTCGTCTGCACCTTCACCTGAAAGAACAACTGTTACATGCTTACGTGCTTCTTTTGCAACGAAGTACAATGGTACAGCTGCTGGATCTGCTAAAGGATCATCCATATGCCAAATGATTTTTGGGAACTCATCCATAAACTCTTTCGCTGAAATGAATACGTTATGGTTTTTAACGCCTAATTTCTCTGCAGTTTCTTTGGCAACATCAACTTCACTGAAACCACGTTGCTCAAAACCAATAGAGAATGTTAAAAGGTTTGGATTCATTTCTCTTGCGATAGAAGCGATAATAGATGAATCGATACCACCAGATAAGAATGAACCTACTGGTACATCACTGCGCATATGCACTTTTACTGAATCGTATAACACATCACGAATTGCTTGGATATGCTCCTCTTTCGTTGCGCTTGAAGCGTTGAAATAAGGTTTCCAGTAGCGATGGATTTCCATCTCTTTACCGATTTCTTTTACGAAATAATGACCAGGCTCAATTTTATTAACATCAATTGTTAATGTTTCTGGCTCTGGACCATATTGGTACGTAAAGTAATGTTGTAGTGACGTTGGATTAACTCCTTTATCTTCCATCACATGCATAATACTTTTCTTCTCAGATGCGAAGAATGTAGTATCACCTTGTTGTGCGACGTATAAAGGTTTAATACCGAAGTGATCACGTGCACCGAAAAGTTTCTTCTCTTCACGATCCCAAATCATAAATGCAAACATACCACGAAGATAGTCTACACATTTTTCTTTCATATGTGCATACAATGCAATGATAACTTCTGTATCAGATTGTGTTGCAAACGTTGCACCTTTTTCAAGTAACATTTCACGTAATTCTACATAGTTGTAAATTTCACCATTAAAAATAATTACATATCGATCATTTTCATAAGTTAGCGGCTGATGTCCTGCCTCTAAGTCAATGATGCTTAAACGGCGGAAGCCAAATTGTACATGTTCATCACGAAAATATCCTTCGTCATCTGGACCGCGGTGGAAAATCATCGTGTTCATATTTTCAAATTGATGTTTTTCTGTTTCTGAAAACTCTCTAGGGTTTTCACATAAACATCCTACAAAACCACACATACTTCTTACCCTCTTTCGGTTTTCATTCTGTTTCTATACTACTATATCAACCCTATTTATACTAGCATAATCAACTGAATATGGCGACCAAAAACTATAAAAAAATCACTCCATTTCACATTTTTAACAATTTTTTATGAAAACATGAAAACTAGACACTCACCTTTCTCCGCTTTTGTCATATGATATTGCAAATTGATTTCTAGGAGGGAATACCATGAGTGAAGAAAAAAAAGATTCTTCTCGCCCACCGGTTCGTAATTACTTAAAGCAAATTGATGATTTCTTCGAGCAAACACCTCTTCGCAATGTAATCGCTGATTTAAATCATTTTTTCCAAAAAGGAAACCGTTTATTAACATTCCCTGTAGATTTATATGAAGTTGGTGAAGAACTCGTCGTTACAGCTGAACTACCAGGTATACAAAAAGAACAAATCCAAATTGAAATACAAAGTGAATACTTAAAAGTCTCTGTAAAAGAAGAGATACTCGAAGAGGAAGAAGAAGAACAAACATCCCATAACTATTATCGCCGAGAACGTTCCATTTCAGAAGCATCAAGATTGATTAAGTTGCCGTATTCAATTAATAAAAAAGCAGCGAAAGCTTCTTATCAAAACGGCGTATTAGAAATTCGGGCGCCGAAACTTCCCCAGCAACATGACATTTTATCCATAGACTAATGCAAAAAAAATAAGGGTGCTATGCACCCTTATTTTTAATCCACTAATCGCTTCATATCACGTATAATGTCTTCGTATGGCGTATTACTAATGCCACTATACTTTTTCATTACTTTTCCGTTTTGATCAATTAAATAAAATGATGTACCATGCATGACCTGACCGTTCTCCGGCTTATCCACAAGTGATTGGAAATTATCTTTTGAAAACTTTGTAATATCTTCTAACGAATATCCCGTTAATAAATTCCAGTTACTAGTATCCTCTGTAAACTTTTGAATAAAAGCTTTCAGATTTTCTGGTTTATCAAGGTCTGGATCTACACTAAATGAAACAAACTGAACGTCTATCTTCTCTTCTTTTGCCATCTTTTGCAGCTTGGCCATATTTGCAGTCATTGGTGGACAAACTGTTTGACAATTTGTGAACATAAAATCTGCAACCCAAACTTTCCCTTTTAAATCTTTTGTACCAAATTGCTTTCCATCTTGATTTGTAAATTGGAAAGTTTCTAAATCCCAATTTAATGGTTTACGAAGCTTTGAACCTGATTCACTACATCCAGCAAGTACAAAGAGACAAAATACAACCATAAGACCAATTATTTTTTGATAACGCTTCATTTATAAACCTCTTTTCTCTATCCTAAATTTAAATAGGTTATGTTTATAATAACAAAAGTTAACACTACGAGAAAATTGTTTACTACATTTGTTCACGAAATCGTACGAATTTACGTATGTTACTTCTTTATTTCAAGCGAATTACTAGACAAAATATATTTTTTTACTATTATTTCTATAAATCGAAGTGATAAAACTAATTTTATTGTTACTTTTGTAAATATCTCTCCCTATTTTTTAACAATTCCTTAAACATTAATCCATGTTTTACACTGTATTCCTTAACAACATTTCGGTACAATACAAATACAACGATTTTAAATGAGGTGATGTTCATGGCAAAGCGCTATGAAAATATGGATAATGTTAGTACAAAAAAATCAATTCGCTCTTTTTTACGCTGGCGTAAAGAGCGAAAGCAAAACAAAAAAGATTTTTCTTTCTTAGTAGAACAATCACCCGTTAAACAAAGTGCATTTTTGCAAAGTAATGTTGAAAAAACGACTGTCACATGGATTGGGCATTCTACTTTTCTAATCCAAACGAATGGACTTAATATATTAACAGATCCAGTATGGGCCAATAAATTAAAGCTAGTTCCAAGACTTACAGAACCTGGACTCTCTATAGAAGCACTACCTAAAATTGATATTGTCCTTATTTCACATGGTCATTATGATCATTTAGATTTTTCAACTCTTCGTCAGTTGAATGATGATGTTCTATATCTTGTACCTATTGGATTAAAACAATTATTTACTCGTAAGAAATTTAAACATGTAGAAGAGTATAAATGGTGGGAAAGTACGAAAATTAACGAAGTTTCTTTTCACTTCGTACCTGCTCAGCACTGGACGAGAAGATTCTTATTTGATATGAATACGTCTCACTGGGGCGGATGGATTATTGATAATGAAACGACTATGGAAACCATATATTTTTGTGGTGACAGTGGCTATTTCCAAGGTTTCAAAGAAATTGGTGAACGCTTTTTAATTGATATTGCTCTTATGCCCATTGGCGCTTATGAACCAGAATGGTTTATGAAAGTATCTCATGTTTCACCTGAAGAGGCTGTGCAAGCTTATTTAGATTTAAACGCTACGCATTTTATACCGATGCATTACGGAGCTTTTGCACTCGCCGATGAAACACCTCGTGAAGCAATAACTAGACTTCGAAATAATTGGAATTTGCGCATGTTACCATGGGAACAACTGCATGTACTCTTTTTAGGCCAAACTTTTATTTATAGTAACGCAACAAAAGATAAGCAAGTAAATGAAAAAATTGAAATTTTACATGTGTAACGTAACGACTGATTTCCTATATCCAACATATAATATAGAAAATCCTATAAAGAAACTTTAATCAGTGGGAGTTTCTTTATCCCCACTGATTATTAACCTTCACCAATCGGGCTTTTACGGACAGCCCGCCACCTAACCTCTTTGCTCCAGCTAAATTTTGAGGTGGGAGTTTTACTGTCCGCAAATAGCGGGATAAAGGGTGTTTTCTATGAATGAATATTTACAGACTCGCTATATCATTAGCGGTAGTGCCTGTATAGCTCTTCTTATTTCTTACTTTCTATTTACATAAAAAAGCTACTTGAAATATATTTTCAAGTAGCTTTTTTATTACTCTGCTAAATACATAAACCCGATTGCACCCGGACCTGTATGAGTACTAATTATAGGCGTTGTATAGAAAATTTCTGATTGAGCAAACCCACTCACTTTTTCAACCGCTGCTTTCATACTTTCAGCTAAAGGAATTGCTTTCGCATGCGGAATTGCAACAGCCTTTACAACTTTTCCAGCTGTATCTTGCTCAAATAACTTAGCTAATGTTTTTACAATTTGGCCTTGGCTACGAACTTTCGTTACAGGATTATAAACACCATCTTCAAGACTAGCAATTGGCTTTATATTAAGTAGCGAACCGATAAACGCTTTTCCTTTACCGATACGTCCACCCTTCACTAAGTTTTCTAATGTATCTACTACTACATATAAACGAGTATTCTTTCTTACTTCATCTACACGTTTTAAAATTTCTTCTAGTGAACGTCCTTCATTTGCCATTTTTGCAGCTTCAATCACTTGATATGCTAAAGCATGTGTAATAAATTGAGAATCAACAACTGTTACTTTTGTATCGGTCATTGATGCAGCACTATTTGCAGTTGCTACAGTACCACTCATTCCACTTGTCATATGAATGGAAAGTACTTCACTTCCATCTTCACCTAACTTGTCGTACATTTCTACAAATGTACCCATTGCAGGTTGTGATGTTTTTGGTAGTTCCTCTGATTTAATCATTTCTTCAATAAATTCATCTGGTTGTAGATCAACGCGATCTAAATATGTTTGTCCATTTACAGAGATTGATAATGGTAGAACATGAATGTCATACTTCTCGATTACCTCTTGTGATAAATCTGCCGTTGAATCTGTTACAATTTTAATTTTTTGCATATTATATTCTTCCCTTTCCAATACGCTCTCCTTGTTATTATACTAGTATTCCCACTGCTTTCAACAATTTGGAACGAAATTTCATCAAATTAATTATATTTTTATATCTAAAATGAAAAAGACAGAGCTCCTAACCCTGTCTCTACTCTATATCATGCATTTTTTTCAAGAGTATTTGTTTTATATACATTTAAATAATCATTCCACTTCAAACAATTTTGTAAATATTCACGGAAAGAATATGAAAATCTTGGATGTTTTTGTTTTTGAATTTTTGCAATAAATAATTGAAGACGAGACTGAATTAGAAACGATAATGGATGCTGTGCCTGTAGGACAGGGATTTCGAATATTTTAATACAATCCCCTGTTGAATGAGTGAAATAAAAACTTTTCGTAATCACAATATCAATCCTCTTTTTCATTGGATTTTTGAACTTCCTCTACTTTGCGCTGTAAGACGTTGTTTAAAGTGGAGTAAAATCAGACTTATATGATTTCTGTAGTCCTTATGGCTAGAAGATTTATACTCTATTCATCTCCACCTAATCCATCTTCCCGTCCTAAATATCGCTGAGACGGGAATCTCATTATCCATCAATTGTTTAATACATTTAGTATAAGCTTATAAAAGCGCAAAGTTTGTCTAAATTTTGGAGATTCTATAATTTTTTTCTTCTATATATTGTATACGTTTATAGCTATAGTATAACAAATAAATAAAAAAGTGCCTTTATAACGAGGCACTTTTCGACTGCATTTCTTCTCTTTTCTTTTTCCTCTTACTTACAACCTTTGATAAAGCAATACTTACTTCATAAATACAAATAAGCGGCACCGCAACTAAACTATGAGATAAAAAGTCAGGCGGTGATATACAAGATGCAATGATAATTAATGCTACGTAAGCATACCTTCTTATTTTTATTAAAAATTCCGCCGTAAGTATTCCAATACTAGTTAAAAACATTACAACGACTGGCAATTCAAAAATCACAGCAAATGGAACTGTTAAATTAAGTACAAAATGAAAATACTTTTCTGTCGTAAACATCGTATTAAACATTTCATTACCTATTGTAGTTAAAAAGTGAAATAGAAACGGCATTACAATAAAGTATCCAAAACATAAACCTGCGATAAATAATATAGACAATACCGGTATATACATTATTGTCATCTTTTGTTCATTTGGATGTAAACCCGGTTTTACAAATAACCAAATTTGTATAGCAGCAAAAGGAATTGTACAAACGATAGCAAATACTGTAGCAATCGAGAAAAAAATCCACAATACATCACTTGGACCGAGAACAGTTAATTTCATTGGTAAATCTTTTACAAGCCAAAAATAAATATCCTTTGTAAAAGTAAATCCAATAATTAAAAATAGTACAAAGGATAACACTGTATATATTACTCTTTTTCGAAGCTCAACAATATGTTCTACTACGCTCATTTCCCGATCTTCCATCTCGTTCACCACACTTTATTTATCCATTACAAGGAAAATACATTACAGTTTTTCTTTCTTTTCCTTTTCTTGAAATGCGTCATCTGTCAATTCTTTCGTTGATTTTTTAAACTCTTTTAACGTTTCCCCTAAAGCCTTCCCGATTTCCGGCAATTTTTTAGGTCCAAATAAAATGAGTACTGCTACTAAAATTAAAATTAACCCTGGAAAGCCAATATTTGAAAACATTTCCCCATCCCCTTTATTAGTAGTTTCCTTGTCCTACTATTACATAATTTTATTTTGTCAAAAAAGTTTGAAAACGTCAACAAATCCATTGCCTTTTGTCAAAAAAATTCAAAAATATAATCAATTATACAAATTTCATTTTCTATTGCTCTTGTGTATGATATGGTAAGGGAAATGACATATTATTTTATGATAGTAGAAAGGATTTGCATTATGACTGAAAAAATGACACGAATGACCCAATTTGTAAAAGAAGAAATTGCAAATGCAATTACACATGGTATCGGTGCCATTTTAAGCATCCCTGCCTTAATCATATTGATTATTCATGCTTCTAAGCACGGTACCGCATCAGCTGTAGTCGCATTTACTGTTTATGGTGTAAGCATGTTCTTACTGTACTTGTTTTCAACATTGCTACATAGCATTCATCATCCTAAAGTAGAAAAAATATTTACTATTTTAGATCATTCAGCCATTTACTTATTGATTGCTGGCACGTATACTCCTTTTCTACTTATTACACTTCGTGGCCCATTAGGATGGACGTTGCTTGCTATAATTTGGACACTTGCAATCGGAGGTATCGTCTTCAAAATCTTCTTTGTACGTCGCTTTATAAAGGCATCAACTTTATGTTACATCATTATGGGCTGGCTCATAATCGTTGCCATTAAACCACTTTATGAAAATCTAACTGGACATGGTTTTTCACTGCTTTTAGCTGGTGGAATTTTATATTCTGTCGGAGCTATATTCTTCCTTTGGGAAAAGCTACCTTTCAACCATGCCATATGGCACCTGTTCGTTTTAGGTGGTAGTGCGATGATGTTCTTCTGTGTACTCTTTTACGTCTTACCTACAGCATAATAAAAAAGGTTTCAGCTTACTATAAGCTGAAACCTTTTTTATTACTTATGTAATTGTGATGCGATAACTTCCTGTGTATGCTTCGTTAATTCTTTAATATCCATATTCGCATACTCTTCAGGTGTAATCGGCTTAGAAATTGTTACTGTTGCATGAGCTGACTTCATACGATTTCCATTCGCTTCAAACATCTTATATGTACCATCTAACGTTACAGGTAAAATTGCTACACCTGACTTTACTGCAAGATGGAAACTACCAGCCTTAAACTCTCCAACTTCGCCACCTTTACTTCTCGTTCCTTCTGGGAAAATTACGATAGAATGTCCATTCTTTAATAGTTCGATTCCATCTTTAATTGCTTTAAGAGATTGACGACGATCGCTACGATCCATAAATACACAATTCATAAGTTCCATCCAAGTTGGTACAACTGGGAACTTTTTAATCTCTGCTTTTGACACGAATCCAATTGGTTTATTTAAGTAACCTAGTAAAACAGGGATATCCATATTACTTTGGTGATTACTTACAACTAGTACCGGCTTGTCTTTCGGAACATTTTCAAGCCCTTTCACTTCTACTGTCCCTCCAGCTACACGTACCATTTTCTTACCAAACCAATTTGTCGTTTTGTACACAGCATTATCTTTTTCTTTTGGCGCCATCGTATTTACTTGTCTTTTAAGACGCCACATTCTCGGTGTAATCGCAATTACAATTAAAATTAAATAAAAGATTTTAAAAAACGTTTGAATCATACAGAACCCCCACCTATTATCATTCCGACCTTCATTATACTAGACAAACGAAGGAAAAAGAAGAAAAAAAGTCCAAACATCAAGTGTTCGGACTTTTTAAGCATTCTATATTAGAAACGTTTTGCTAATTCACGAGCATTAGCAATTGCCGCTTCTTTAATTTCTTGTGCTTTTTCAGGGTTTGCATTCATACCTTCAACTGCAATATAATCAGTATCATTTACACCGACAAATCCTAATACAGTTTTTAAGTGATTGCGTCCGAAGTCTACAGCTGCGTATGCTCCTTCAGAATATACGCCACCTGTTGCTTGAATGTGAAGTGCTTTTTTACCTTCTAATAAGCCGACTGGACCATTTTCAGTATATTTGAATGTTTTACCTGCGATTGCTACGTTATCTAAGTATGCTTTTACTACTGGTGGATAGCTAAAGTTCCACATTGGAGTTACGAATACATAACGATCTGCATGCATAAATGTTTCTAAGTTTGTGTTCATTGCTGCTACTTTTTGTTGTTGAGCTTCCGTTAAAGTTTCAAAGCCTTCACCTGCTGCAAATTTACCCCAAGCAGCAAATACATCTGCATCGATTGCTGGTACAGTAGTATTGAATAGATCAATTGTTACAACTTCGTCTTGTGGATGCTCGTTTTTATAAGCCTCGATGAAAGCTTCCCCTACTGCCATTCCGAAAGAACCTTCTGCTGAATTTGGATTTGCTGTGATAAATAGTACTTTTGTCATTGTATTCTCTCCCTTTTCTCTCTTTATCTTCAATTCAAGATTTGTTTTTTAAAAGTTAATAACTTACCTTATGTAAGTATAATACAAAAAGTTTTAATCAATGTCAATAAAAAATAGCTACTTTTTTTTCGTAAGTTAATGATTTATTTTGTTTCTCTAAAATTTAGTATACAGATATTAAGAATTCTCATACAAAAAGGCTACCTCTATAAATTATAGAGGTAGCCTTTTATTACATATTATTTTTGAAAAACATGTTTTACTTTTTCAGCTGGAATGTTACTTCCGCCTCTACCTTTTACATCTTCAATCATCATTGTAATGACCATATCTGGCGAATTCAAATCAAATGCAGCGAACCAGCCTAGTTCTTTTCCTTCGGCTTCTTTAGATACTTTTAATTCCGCTGTACCTGTTTTTCCAGCAAGAGTCATTCCATCAATCTTAGCAATTTTCCCTGTACCATCCGGATCATTAATTACTTTCGTCATAGCAGTTTTTAATATATCCTGATTTCCTTTAGAAATTACATTTTCTTTCCAAGCTTTTGGTTGTTTATCTGTTTTAATAATATACGGTGATGGAATCGTTCCATCATTTACAATTGGCGCATACGTTAAAGCTAAATGAAGAGGAGTCATTAATACTTGTCCTTGTCCATATCCTGTATCTGCCATTTGAATATCATTTTTAATACCGTCATTTGCAATTTTAGAAGCAGGGAATCCATATTCAATTGGTAGTTTCTCATCGAATCCGAATTTTTTCGCTTCACTCATAAACTTGTCTTTTCCGATTTTCAACGCTTCTTGTGCGAAGTAAATATTATCCGAGTATTTCATCGCCTTATCAAAATCAATCGGATTTGCATCTTTCACACGCGTTACATAATAATTACCCCAAGAAGAATCTTTTGTCCATTTTAACCCTTCAATTTTTAACTCTTCTTTCGGATCGATCGTTTTCGTTTCAAGACCAATTGCAGCTGTAATTGGTTTAAATACAGAACCTGGTACCGATAATTGTGTAAAGCGATTCGTCATCGGTTTTTTCGGATCATTATTCCAAGCTTCGCGTTGCGCTTTCGATGTTCCTCGTGCAATTAAATTAGGATCATATGCTGGACTACTTACTAGTGCAATTGTTTCTCCACTTTTCGGATTAATTGCTGCACTTGAACCAGCTTCGCCCTTCATTTCATTGTAAGTTTTTTCTTGAACAGCACTATCAATAGTTAAAGTTACGTTTTCTCCATCAACAGCATCTGTTTTTGCCAAGTTTTTAATTTCTTTTCCTTGTGCATCTTCTACAAAGACACGGCCACCTTTTTTACCGCGTAGCTTTTCCTCTAATACTTGCTCTAAACCAGCTTTACCAACTGGATCATCAGCTTGATAGCCTTTCTTTTGAAGCGTTTTTAAATCTTCAGCATTTACCTTTCCGATATAACCAGTTAGATGAGCTGCCGCTTCCCCTAATGGATATGTACGAACATTTACAGGTTTTGTTGAAACACCTGCTAAATCAATATACGTATTTTGCGTTGCCCCTTCAGGCAAAATTCCAATTGGTACGAGATACCCTGGTTTTACCCATTTAGCAGCTAATTTTTGATCAATTTCTTCTACAGTCATATTTAACAACTTCGCTACTGTCTCTTTCGTTTGCGGAGCAGTATCGTCTAATTTTTCTGGAACTATTCCAATTTCAGAAGCTTTCCCATTTGTTGCAAGACCTTTTCCATTACGATCGTATATTTCACCACGTTTTGGCTGTGTCGTCTGCATACGCACTTTACTATCTTTCGTCATGCCAGGGAAAATAAAATCAGGAGTCCAATCTATTTTCCAAGATTCTTTATCTCCATCTTTTTCTTTCACCATTTTTGCTTCATGGCCAAAAGTAATTTTACCACCAACTGTATCCATGCTTACTTTAAAAGGAACAGGGCCTTCATCTTTTTTATCTTCTTTTACTTCCCCTGTTTCTACCTTTAAGTCGTTCACTTCGATACCAGAATAAATTTTTTCATATTTCTCAGTAAACTCTTTCTTTGAAATATCTTTTTTTGCATTTTTTGATAGTTGATCATACATATCTGCAAATTTTTGTTTATTCCATGCTTTTACATATGTATCAAACGCTTCTTGTGGTTTTTCTTCTTTACCGCATCCAACTAACATGAATGCTAAGCAAAGAAAAAGAATCCCCCATATCTTTCTCAATCCATTCTCCTCCTCTTTCTATATTAGTACTTTTGCAAATTTTAGCATTTTTTACATGCTACCTATCATTATAGCACTATCGAATCTCATCTATAAACTTATATTGGTGAATATAAATAAAAAGATTGATGCGAATTCTCACATCAATCTTTTTATTTATTGTTGTTTCTCATATACGTGGTAATAATACGTATACGGGTTTTTTTCATCCGTTAAACCTTTTTCTACAAAAATCTCTTCCCAATTTGTCATATCTATTTCTGGGAAGAATGTATCTCCTTCAAATGCATGATGGATTTTTGTTATATATAACTTGTCTACATAAGGTAAAAAGAGATCGTAAATTTGCGCTCCGCCAAAAATAAAAATCTCTTCTTCATTTTTACATAGTTCGAATACTTCTTCTACAGAATGAACAACTTCACATCCTTCAACGTGATATCCTTCATTACGAGTTACAATAATATTACGTCTTCCAGGCAGCGGTCTACCAATCGCTTCATAGTTCTTTCTTCCCATAATAAGCGGGTGACCCATCGTTGTTTTCTTCACGTATTGTAATTCACTCGGTAAACGCCAAGGTAAATTATTATCTTTACCGATTACTCTATTTTCGTCCATTGCGACCATAAATGAAACAATCATTTTTTCATCTCCTCTACAATTATACTGCAACCGGTGCTTTAATTGCTGGATGTGGATCATATCCTTCAATCGTTAAATCTTCCATTTCAAAATCGAAAACAGATTTCACATCTGGATTTAATGTAAGTTTCGGGAATGGACGTGCTTCACGTGCCAATTGCTTTTCTACTTGTTCAAAATGATTTGTATAAATATGTGCATCACCAATTGTATGAACAAATTCCCCTACTTCAAGACCACATTCATGTGCAATTAGATGTGTTAGTAGTGAATAACTTGCGATGTTAAATGGTATTCCAAGGAATATGTCACCACTTCTTTGATATAGCTGACAAGAAAGCTTTCCGTCCGCTACATAAAACTGGAATAATGTATGACAAGGGGGTAATGCCATACTTGGTACGTCTTCAGGATTCCAAGCAGAAACGATTAAACGACGTGAGTCTGGTGTTTTTTTAATCATTTCAATTACATCTTTTAATTGATCAAGTGTCTCACCAGCTGTCGTTTTCCAAGCTCGCCACTGTTTACCGTAAACGTCACCTAAATAACCATATTTATTTGAGAAATCATCATCTTCTAAAACTTTCTTTTTAAACAATTCCATCTGCTCATCGTACTGTACTTTAAATTCTTCATCTTGTTGTGAGCGAAGACCAAAATCCGTCATGTCAGGACCAGTATACTCATCACTTTCTACCCAGCTCTTAAACGCCCATTCATTCCAAATGTTATTATTATGCTGCAATAAATAGCGAATATTTGTATCACCTTTCATAAACCAAAGTAGTTCACTTGCTACAAGGCGAAATGGTACTCTTTTTGTCGTTAATAAAGGAAATCCTTTACTCAAATCAAAACGCATTTGATATCCAAATACAGATACAGTTCCTGTCCCTGTACGATCTTCTTTCTTCGTACCATGTTCCATTACATGGCGGCATAAATTTAAGTATTCATTTTCAGCATGTTTCATATGTAGGAAAACCTTCTTTCAATCGTATATGCAATTTATCATAACATGAAAAATGGTAAATTTAATAATCCTAATTAATAAAATTTCTTCCGCTAATTCTTACAAAATTATTAACTTTCCAAATTTAAAAAGGTTTTCATTTTCTATTACCGAAAGTATAGTGCGGTAGAACAAAATTTATATTTGGAGGTTAGAAGTATGTCTAAAATTGAAACGCCTGTTATGACTTCTTTACAAACAACGGTTGAAAAAATGATGAAGAATTTAAATGTTCCTGGTGCTGCTGTAGCTGTTATAAAAGACGGTGAAGTTATTATTTCAGAAGGTTTCGGCTATCGTAATATAGAAACAAAAGAGGCTGTTACAGCGAATACCCGGTTCGCAATCGGTTCCTCAACGAAAGCGTTTGGCACACTTTCATTAAGCTTGTTAGCACAGCAAAAAAAGTTTAATTGGGATACTCCTATCCATTCTTATATACCTAACTTTACTTTATCTGAACTACTTGCTAGCTCACAAGTTACAGGACGGGATTTAGCTTCTCATCGAACTGGAGTGAGTCGTCATGATGCTCTTTGGTACAACTCTTCCTTATCTCGACAAGATCTCGTTGAAAAAATAAAACATTTACCACTTGATACACCGTTCCGGACTGCATTTCTATATAACAACTTAATGTATGCAACAATTAGCTGCATTGTTGAAAACATTACAAATCAAACGTGGGAGCAATATACTACAGAACATATTTTAGAACCTTTAAATATGAGACATACAAACTTCTCTGTTAACGATTCACAAACTACAGATGATTACGCTTTACCTTACATTGAAAATGACGGTGAAATAAAAGTAGTTCCATTCCGTAACATCGATACAGTTGGCGCTGCTGGGTGTATTAATTCTACAATTGAAGATATGGCAAATTGGGTACTTCTCCACTTAAACGAAGGAAAATTTGGAGATCATGAATTAATCTCCTCTGAATTATTACAACAAATGTATACACCACACAATTCAATTCCAGACCAACCCGTTTTATCACTCCCTGAATCTCCATTAAATAGTTACGGTCTTGGTTGGTTTATTAGCGCTTATCGTGGTAAAAAAGTAATTCATCATGGCGGTAATATCGATGGATTTTCAGCACTTGTTTCATTCATACCAACAGAAAACATAGGCCTTGTCATTTTAACGAATGCTGGAGGAACATTACTTCCTACTTATCTCGCTAATCAAATTTATGACGAACTACTTGAATTAGAATCCATTGATTGGCATAAACGTGCTGTAGAAGATACTAAAAAAATGAAGGAAATGATGAAAGAAGCAACTGAATCGCTCCCTGAACAAATTAAAGGGACTACACCTTCGCACAAGTTAGAGGATTATACTGGTACTTTTGAACATCCTGCATACGGAACATTACAAGTATACAAACGAGATGATTCGTTATATGTACAATTTATGGAAATGGATATTCAATTAGGGCATCATCATTACGACATCTTCTCTGCAAAAGTTGACTTATTCCAAATAAAAATGAGCTTATTATTCGCTTATGAAATGAATGTAAGTGGTGAATTCCCATCCCTTCAGTTACATGTACCAGCTACATTAAGTACTCAGCCGCTTACATTTAAGAAAATTAAATAATTATTTTAATAGAGGGAAGATACACTTCCCTCTATTTTTATATTCTCATCCAAATAAAGGATTTTACGTATAGAACAAGGAATCCTTTTATTTAGTTATTTAAACTATAAGGAGGAAAAGCATTGTACACAGAAATCTTCAAAGAAGTTGTTTCGATTACTCATCACGATTATTCCGGTTTTATTGATAAAAAAGGATGGGATGATCCTACTACATATTTACAAACAATTGAGCAACTAGAGAAGCAAAGAGATTTAACACCAGTACAATTCACTGAAATTGTAAATGATTACTTATTAGACTTCAAAGACAATCATATGTTTTTCAAAATGAGCTCTAACGATCAACCTCTTAACAGTGTTGGCTTCCAAGTGAAAAGATACGAAGATCACCTATATATTACATCTACTTCACAAGAAAAAAGAGTAAAAAAAGGACAAACTATCGTTGCATTAGATAATATGAAAATTCCTAAGCTATTAATAAAGTATAAAAAGTATGTAAATGAGAATACATATGAGCGTGAAAAATGGGCCTATGTTTTATTAAAATCATCAAATTGTACACTTATAGATAAAGATGGAGTAACCGAAACCATTTCTTTACAAAAATATAAACAAAGCGAATACACACCTATCTATTCATTAAAAAAGTACAATAAAGATACACTCTTAATTACTTTAACTGACTTTGCAAATGCTGCAGCTATTAATCAATTAATCGACTCATACAAAAACGAGCTGGATTCTTTTCAAAACTTAATTATAGATGTGCGATTGAATCGTGGTGGAAGTGATGATGCATTTTTCAACATACTTCCTTACTTATTTGAAGACAAAGAAATTTCTCTTTTCGACTCTTCAAATACAATGCAATTAAATCATACAGAACGAAATTATTATTTACGAATGCAAGACTTCGAAGAAGATTATGATTCTTCAGACGACCTTTCAAAGTTAGTCACCGATATGTTTATTCACGATTTAAAAGAGAATTATAAAAAGGGCCTTGTTACATTTGATACATCTGGACTACCAAAAGAACTTCAAACTTTGAAAATACACGGACGAACAACACCAAGTAGAGTAGCCGTATTAACAGATGTTACATGTGGAAGCTCTGGTGATTCTTTTGTAGAAGCAACAAAAAAATCACCGAAAGTAAAAGTAATAGGTCGTCCTACTGCTGGTTTAAATGATTATTCTAATTTAGCAGTAATGGAATGGGCTGGTACGTTCGCTCTTTACTATCCTACTTCACGGCTTTCTATTATAGATAAAGGCAAAGGAATGTCCGGAATTGGAATACAACCTCATATACATATCCCATGGACTCCGGAACATATACAAGAAGATGTGGATTTAAAGTTAGCATTACAACTACTTCAAAATGAAGAATGGTAAAAAATAAAGGTAGGTGCGAATCACACCTACCTTTTCTATTTCATATCAATCTTATCTGGTTGAAACCAACTTGGTTTTAATAACTCAAAGTTTTTATGATCTTCCAATACAATATGAAGACGCTCTAACGTATCATCCAACATATGTGGTGCTGCTCTTAATGTCCAGACAACTGATGAGAAAACTGTCATGCCAACGTACACCGCATATAATTTCCAGAACTCTTCTGGTATTCTCCTATTAAAGTATCCTTCTATTTGTCCGATTGAATACGGAATACTAATGTCCCTTGCAAATAGTGCAATTTTCACGAAATCATGCAGTGGATCGCCCCAGTCATAACCATTAAAATCAACTACACCTACATAATTCCCATCCCGTACAATTATATTTTCTAAATGAAAATCATCGTGTTGAAATCGATTTGGGCGATCCTTTACATACATTTCATTTTCATCTATAAACTTAATAATTTTATTATCATTTTTTATTTTTATTCCGCATGTTTTGTATGCTTCTAAATATTTACTATGTTTTTTCATTGCTCTTTCATACCATGGAAGTATATCATTAGGCGCTTCATATGTATGCATTTTCGCTAAATCTTTTCCTGCCTCTATGCCAATATCATATTGTTCTTTTGGTGAATACGTAGGCAATAGCTTCTTCGCATCTTCCCCTTCTAAATATGAAAAAATACTATAGCATACACCTTCTTCTTCCAATATACCTATTTCAATTGGCCTTTGTGCCTGTACGTTACGTTTTACCATTTCATTTAAAATTTGAAACTCTATTTTCTTTCTTTCATACTCTTTTATATCTCCTGTCCGAAATAAATATTTTTCATTATTTGCATTCGTAATTACATATTTCTTATCTGGAGAGAAACCTTTAGAAATTTCTTCAATATTCGCTGCATCTTTTACAATTTGTATATTGTTTTGCCGTGCTGTAATTATCTTCATATCTATTCCCCTTACATTTCTGCATTTGGTGTATAGGCTACTTCTACAATAAATCCATTCGGATCGTAAAAATCAATCGTATAGTACCCTTCTGAATAATGATTCATTTCAATTGGACCACGTATTACCTTCACTTTCATACTAGAAAGAAAATCTGCTACTTCATCAACTACTTCTCTATGAATAGCTTGATAACAAATATGTCTAGGCCCTAACGTCCTTACGATTTCCTCATCTACTTCTTTAAAGTATATTTCACTTTCTCCCGTGCTATATGCTACTTCATTTAATTTTCTCCATCCAATTATTGAAAACAGCTTATTATAAAAAGAAATGGATTCCTCTAAATTTGCTACCCAAAATTCAATATGATGAATACCTGCTCGAAGTGTATTCATATTAAGAATACGCTCCTTGTACTACTTGCACAATTTCCATCGGCTTATGAACCATATAATCGGGTGCGTCTTTTTTCACTGTTTCAATAACATCATATCCCCAAGATACCCAAATTACGTTTACCCCAGCCTTTTTACATGCTACTACGTCTCTCTGTTCATCACCGACATATAACATATCTTTCTCAGTTATTTTTTTCGATTTTAAAAATCTTTTTATCATCTTGTCTTTACCGAACAAATTTTTAGAACAATACACTTCTTGTATATTTTCTATATCATTCTTTTGTAAAAATGCTCGAATATGCTCTTCTGAGTTAGATGATATAACCGCAATACCGTATTCTTTTTTATGTAGTTCATCTAATACATCCTTCATTCCATGGAACAAAACGAGATCTTTTATAGCAGGCTGGTATAATTTATAAAACTCCAACGCTAATATCGGTAATTTATACAGTGGTACATCGAGTTGTTTACATCTCTCTGGCATCGTTAATTTACGTAAATGTTCAATTTCTTCTTCCTTTACTGCTTTATACCCATGTTTTTCAGCAAGTTGATTATAAATCGGTACAAATATATTTTGTGAATCTACTAATGTGCCATCAAAGTCAAAAACAATATATTTTTGCATCTCCATACTCCTTTTGCTTCTTTTTCTAAACCTATGTTATTCAACAACATAGTTGTCTGTCCCTTCTATAAAAATAAAAAAGAACAAGATTTTCTCTTGTTCTTTTTAAGAAAGCCATTTTGGCGGTACATTCGTATTCCAATAAATATTCCCTAACTCATGATGTCCAGAGTATCCATCATCAAAACGATGATAGTGGAAATTAAAATAATAACCATCTTGCGGTGGATGATCTCTTCTTACATGGAAACGCAATAAGTCATTTCCTGTTTTCGTATCGTAGACGTGAAAAATCTTTTCATTATTTCCACCAGCTGGTCTTTGAGAAATCGCTAATGATTGCAATGACTTCTCTGGTACATCATTGGCAAGTTCAGCAATTGCCTCTTCAATCTTTGGTAATATTACATCTTTAAATTCATCTTCAATTACTGGGCCAATTTTAGTACCAAACTTTTGCATCGACTGTTTTTCTGCTTCTTGCATCGCATAAGTAATAAAAGTATCGGTGGTTAACCTGTCATTCGTTTCTTCATATGTATAGGACGTACTCTCCAAATTTTGTTGCCCAGCTGTGCTCGTAGGCTTGTCCGCAGCTTTGGCATTATCAAGCAATATGGAAGGAGGCGTCACTAAACCAAATGTAAATACGGTAATTAATGCGACTAAGGTTTTTCTAAACCAATTTGGCATTTATGTTCCCTCCCCTTTCACTCATTATTTTTTTATATAACGGTGGTTTCTTCTATTATACAAAATGATTATAATTTTTGCACTTTACAATTTTGTTAACGTTCACATATTTTTCACTTGAATATGAAATTGTAAGATTTCATACAATATTAATACCACAATATTGAGGAGGCACTTGAATGACTTTAGATGTCATGTATTCCGCCGCAAGCATACTCGTTTTAGTATATTTTATTTATCAATGTATTACAGACTAGAAAAAGAGCCGTCAATGGCTCTTTTTTAATGGTAAAAATACAATCCATACAATTAATAAAATAAAAATAATGCCACCGATCACAGCTGGCAATAAATAAAACTGGAAAAGTATAACTATTACATATAAAAGTATTGCTGGTAGTAGTAAATAACGATCTGCCTTCCATCTTAACAAAAGTAATTTCCCTTCATCACAATATAAATGAAGAAACATCTTATTCGTAAATTCATTCCAATAATCACGTGCATAGCGAGAAATTGCAACTACAGCAAATACGAGAACAATAGCTGTAATCCACCTTGGAGTCATAATTATACTTGCAGTACTGATACATACAATTTGAATATAAAATATTCGTGCAGTACTTGTACGGAAAAATTCTTTCAAAAAAGATTCGACAATACGAGAATCAGCTTTTTTTCCTAATAGTCTTTTAGAGCGCGGAAACATCCACGGTTTTTTATTCGAACTACTCGGTTTAGCCGCATGACCACCAACTTGCATAATTCCGCTCGTCCAGCGCATGCTTTCCTCCTTTTCTTTCTCGATTTCTTTAAAAAAGAACTTTTTATAATTCATTTTCTCTTTTACTAATACACTACTTAAGAAAATTACTAAACCGATAAATAGAATTGAATAAAATGGATTTTTATAAATAAAAAATAAACTAATTCCCAAAAAGGACACGCTCATAGAAAATACTACATTTTTTATAATCCATAAAACCCATCGTTTCCCCACATGTACATGAATAAATCTCGTTAACAACGACAACATAAATCGAAATATAGTAAAGAATACCCAAAATAATAGGACTTGTATCTCTGTTACCTCGATACTTTTCATCAACACCGGTAACATAATAACGACCACTATTATATTCGTTATCGCTATTCGAATAAATGTGTACATCATGCCATACTGGACTAATTTTCGCATATGTGTTGCATACGAAATTAAAAATAAACTATCCGCTTGCTCAAAAAATGAACGAACTCCTCTCGGATATGTTACTAGATAAAATGCTAGTAATCCTAATCCGAAATAAATCGTCTCTTCCATTGATAATTCATTTATCCATAGTGACCTATAATAGATTCCCATAAATATAAGTATTGGAATAATAATATATAACGCGACTGTCCAATCTGTTACCGAACGTATAGACTTCCACTTCCGCCGGAGCTCATGGCGTAATCTTTTATAAAATTGTTGTTTAATCATGTTGTTCACGCCTTACAATTATATCAAAGCAGTCTAGTAATGAGCTACCAGGCATTTCCGCTAACATTTGAATAGATTCTAAATGTCCATCTGCGACTAATGTACCTTGTGAAATGAGTAAAAATCTTTCACAAATTTTTTCAGCCGTATCCAATACGTGCGTACAAAGTAAAATTCCTGCCCCACGCTCTTTTTCTTTATATAAATAAGTTAAAAACTCTTTCGTAGCTACTGGATCTAAACCGATAAAGGGTTCATCAATAATATAAAAATCTGGCTCAGTTAAAAACGCCAATATTAGCATCGATTTTTGTTTCATACCTTTTGAAAACTTTGATAAATACTCATGTTTATGCTTATCCATTCGAAAAGTATGTAATAATTGTTCCGCTCTTTCTTCCCAGTTTCCCATTTCACTTCCACGAGCAGCCATTAATAATTCAATATGTTCCCAGAGCGTCAAGTAATCATAGTATGTTGGATGTTCTGGCACATATGCATACGGATTTTTCTTTTCACCGAATGATATTTCACCGTCCATATTTACAAGTAATCCGAGCATCGTTTTTATCGTCGTACTCTTCCCAGCACCATTTGCTCCAATAAGAGCAACTAGTTCACCTTTTTCGATAGAAAAAGCTATATCATGAATTGTTTCTTCGCCTATTTCATATCCAGCTGAGCGGATATTTACTTCTAACATGTCTTTCCCCTCTTTCCATTTCCAATACAATCAAGGAAAAGAATAACATATAACTATCTATATATCATTATAAAATATTTATTTTCATAGCAGGAAAAAACATTTTTTAACAGAATATTAAATGTTTGATTACATTTTATTGGAGTGGATAATATGTCTTTTCAAATTCGTGAAGCAACGATAGATGATATAGACGCACTTTGTTCTTTAACGAAAGAATTAAAAGGTTCCTCTATTTCCTATGAAGATATGAACAATCGATTACAATTCGTACAAATGAGTCCGTTTGATTTTTTATATGTTTACGAAGAAGAAGAAGCTATATTTGGATTACTTGGATTTCGTATACGTGAAAATTTAGAAGATGTAACACGTTATGGAGAGATTTCAATTATTAGCGTCGATTCTAACATACGACGGAAAGGCATTGGACAAGTGTTGATGGATTATGCAGAGCAATTAGCAAAGAAACATAATTGCATTGGCACATGGCTAGTTAGTGGAACAAAAAGAGTAGAAGCTCATCCTTTTTACAAAAAATTAGGTTATGAAGTAAATGGCTACCGATTTGTAAAACATTTCTAAACTACTTATAATTGAAGGGACTATAACTATGACAAACATTAAAGCAATTTTCATTGATCGTGACGGTACAATTGGTGGTGACACTACAATACATTATCCGGGATCTTTTACATTATTTCCATTCACAAAAACATCCTTGCAAAAACTAAAAGCTAAAAATATAAAAATTTTCTCTTTCACAAATCAACCTGGTATCGCAGATGGAATAGCAACTGTAGCCGATTTTGTACAAGAATTAGAAGGCTTCGGTTTTGATGATATTTATGTATGTCCTCATAAACACGGTGATGGTTGTGAATGTCGTAAACCAAGTACAGGCATGCTGCTTAAAGCAGCAAAAAAACATGGGCTTGATTTAACACAATGTGCTGTAGTTGGTGATCGCTGGACTGATATTGTTGCAGGAGAAAAAGTAAATGCGACTACGATTCTAGTCCGAACAGGAGCTGGGTATGATGCTTTGCATACGTACCGAGACAAATGGGCACATATTGAACCAAACTACATTGCAGATAACTTTGAAGATGCAACAAACTGGGTTTTAAATCAACTATAATACAAATGAAGATTTTGATGCACTCAAAATAATTTAAATCATAGTTAAAATATCCTTTTTGGCAAATAATTTTCTTCCACAAAACGGATTACCTCAAAAGGTAGCAAGTTCCCTTTTGATACGCAAACATTGCAATTCAAATTATATTTTTTATTACTAACAGCAATTAACATAAAGAAGGAATAGCTTAGTGGCTATCCCTTCTTTATTGACTTCTATTATTTACATTTGTTATCTTTTTTTATTGAGTATTCTCATCGTTTTTATACTCCAAAATATCCCCTGGCTGACACTCCAAAGCTTTACATATCGCTTCCAATGTTGAAAAACGAACCGCTTTTGCTTTCCCATTTTTCAAAATAGAAAGATTCGCCATCGTAATTCCAACCTTCTCCGAAAGTTCCGTTACACTCATCTTTCGTTTTGCTAACATGACGTCAATATTAATAATAATTGTCATATCCGCCACCTCAGACCGTCAAATCATTTTCTGATTTTATGTTAATTGCTTCTTGTAGAAGGCGTTGAAGAATAGCAGCAAAAACAGCGATAACGAGCGAAGCAAAAACGATAATAAGTCCCACTAACCCAATAGGAGGGTCCATTTTTTTCGCTATAAAATGAAAAAGTGGCATACCCAATACATACAAACCACTGATTGTAACTGCACAGCGCTTTATATTCTTTAACGCCTTTACAGATAATTCCGAGAACGCTGTGTTCTCGTCAATATACTGTAAAAGATTGAAAGCCTGATAAAGAGCAACGTAAAAAGGCACAGCTGCTCCATACATCACAATGAAAACAAGATATTTTATCAGAGTAATATTAGGATACAAATTCGCTGCGAAATTCGCCATTTCCGGCACTAAAAATATGCATAAAGCAAGTACTGCAATTCCAACAAGAAAAATAATTACTTTTAAGAACGTTGTTGAACTTCGTTTAAGATTCATTTACAATACCTCATTTATTTAATGATAACATAATTTTATCACATTATTTATTGTTTAACAATAAATAAATATCGTTTTCGTTGCGTTTAATTTAGGAAAAAATAAAAAAGAATTTCTCATTACAAAGAAATTCTTTTTCTTGAAAATGTCTCTTTCAACTTAATTTTTTAAAACGTTAATTCGTAATGGAAATAACGATTATCTCTCAAATAACCATTTTCAGCATATAATCGTTGTGCTGATAAATTATCAATCTCTGTTTGCAATTTTACACCTTTTGCTCCATTCTCTAATGCGTATTCTTTAGCAGCTTCTAATAATTTTTTACCTGTTCCGGCTCCACGCTTCGCCGCTTGTACAAATAAATCATTTAAAATCCATAATTCTTTCATTGAAATGGAAGAAAATGATGGATATAGTTGTGTGAACCCAATATATTCGCCGTCTTCAACTGCTACGAAAATAACGGACTCTTTTTTCTCAATTCGATTTCGTAAAAATACTTTTGCACCTTCTAAATCAGAATCCTGCCTATAAAACATGCGATAGTTATTAAAAACTGATGCTAGTCCATCTAAATCTGCAATTGTTGCCTCATATATTCTCATTTTACTCCATTCCCCTTCCAATACTGTCTCATTATATCCGTTGCCCATTTAGGCTGGTGTATTTCTTCTTTCGGCATAAACTCTTTCATTATTGGTTTTATATCCAATATAGGAGTACCATTAATAGCATCTAATCCCTCAACAATAATTGATTTACCTTCTCTTTTGATCACCTTTACAATTGTTACACCTATGCGATTCGGGCGATTTTTTCCGCGCTGTGCAAAAATACCTACTTCAGGATAATCTTTATTATTTCTAGGATGTCTAGCAAAATACTGAATTTGCTCGTCAGTTACTTTATGAAAATAAAAAACAACTTCAATATGGGAAAAATCTTCAATCCCTTGTATACTTTCTTCTGCATACATTTCAGTTAAAGTTATACGGGATCTTACTTCTCACCACTCATCATCTTTTATTTCCTTTCTTTCATTATGTACAAATGCGATTGGTTGAACTGAAAACATACGCATTCCCCCTTAAATGTAACCACTTACATTATAAAATATTTTCTGAATGTTTTCCAGATATATGAATTAAGTTTACATAATATAATTATAATCTATTTATCTAAAGCTACCTTGACTGCTTCAATTGCATGTATATGGGTCGTATCAAATATCGGGACTGATACGTTTTCTTGTTTTATTAATAAACCTATTTCCGTACAACCTAATATAATTCCTTGTGCTCCTTCTTGTACTAATTCTTCTATAACCCTTTTATAATACTCTCTAGATTGAAATACTATTTTTCCTAAACATAATTCTGTATATATTACTTCGTTTACTTTTTCTCTATTTGTTCCTGATGGTACTATTACTTTTATATCATGCTCTTCAATACGTGACTTATAGAAATCTTGCTCCATTGTATATTTAGTTCCAAGCAGACCAACCTTTTGAATGTCTTTTCTTTTAATTACTTTTGCAGTTGCATCGGCAATATGTAAGACTGGAATATCAATTTTCTCCTTTATTTTTCCAACTACCTTATGCATTGTATTTGTACAAATGATTATAAAGTCTGCTCCTCCCTTCTGTAATGAATACGCCGCATTCGCTAAAACTTCACCTGCTCCATTCCAATCTCCTCTAGACTGGAATCTTTCAATCTCTTCAAAGTCCACACTATTAATCAAACATTTTGCTGAATGTAGCCCTCCTAATCTCTCTTTTATTTCTTCATTAATAATTCGATAATATTCAGAAGTTGATTCCCAACTCATACCACCTATAAGACCTATCGTTTTCATACAAACACCTACCTAAACTATTTTTATGAAACTAATAACAATATTTTATTATGTATATTATATATAATAAAACAAGACTTTAAGTTTGGAATATAAAGTCTTGTTTTAACGGAAATATGGAAATAATAAAGAATAATTCTACTTTCATTTCCAAGGAAATTTTTTATAGAATATTCTGAAATTAATAATCTGATGTTTTTATAAATTCTTTATACTTATAATTAAAACACTCTCGATACAGCTCTTTGATTTCATCATATGATGGAACACGTGGGTTATTAGCTGGGCTACCACTTTCAATTGCATCTGATGCCATTTTAGAAATAGCATTTTCAAATTCAATTTCATCGATTCCGTATTCTTTTAAATTTGGAATACGAAGATCAAAGCAAAGTTTTTTTATTTCACCAAGCGTGTAGTCTGCTACTTCCTCATCAGAATTCGAATACAAATCCTTATTTAAACTACGTCCAATTTTTGCTAACCTTTTCATTGCACTTGTTTTTGTAAACTCTAACACTGTAGGTAATAGTATGGCATTTGATATACCATGCGGTACATGAAATAATGCTCCCACTGGCCTTGACATTCCATGAACTAATGTAACTGATGCATTAGAAAATGCAATTCCAGCTTGTAAGGAAGCAATCATCATCGCTTCTCTTGCCTCCATATTACGTCCATCTTCATATGCTATACGTAAATATTTCATAATACTTTCAATAGCTGAAAGAGCAAGTACATCTGTAAGTGGTTGTGAAACTTTAGAAATATACGCTTCAATCGCATGACATAATGCATCTATTCCTGTTGCTGCCGTAATTTGTGGTGGTAATGAACTTGTCAAAACTGGATCTATAATTGCTACTTTCGGTATAAAACTAGGATGCTTCATCATCATTTTTACATCTGTTTTTTTATTCGTAATTACTGCTACACTTGTAACTTCCGATCCAGTACCAGAAGTTGTTGGAATTGCAATAAGTGGTAGTGGATTGTTTTCTATATCAATATCCTTTTGGACATAATCCTCAACTTCTCCACCATTTGTATATAAAACCGCTACTGCTTTCGCAGCATCAATACAACTTCCACCACCAATACCGATAATAAAATCACACTTTTCCTCTTTACAAAGAGATAACGCTTCTAACACGTGTATATTTGTAGGCTCAGCATCTACTTTATTATATGTACTAACAGTAATACTTTTCTTATTTAGTTGTTGTATACACTTTTCAACATATCCTAATTTCTCCATAATTGTATCAGTAACTATAAAAGCTCTTTTCCCTAACTTTTTTGATTGTTCCCCCAGTTTTTCAAGCGAATTCCTTCCATATAATACCGACTTTGGCATACGAAACTCAGAAACTTCTTGCAAGTACTCCACCCCTTCTTATCCTAATTAATATTTTATGATATAAATTATCGATTTGATGAATCTTTACGATTCGAATGTTTAATAGAGTCCTGTTAAAGTATAGAACGCGATAACTAAAAATACAGCAACCGTTTTCAAAATTGTGATAGCAAATATATCTTTATAGGACTGTTTATGTGTTAATCCTGTTACTGTAAGAATAGTAATAATAGCCCCGTTATGCGGTAGTGTATCCATTCCTCCTGATGCCATTGATACGATACGGTGCATAACTTCTAATGGAATATCAAATTGATTGGCCGCTGCAATAAATTTATCTCCCATTGCGCTTAAAACTATTCCCATACCTCCTGATGCAGAGCCTGTAATTCCAGCTAAAATATTCGTCGTTACTGCACCATTCACTAACGGATTTGTGAAAGTAGCAGAGATACCATCTCTCATAATTGCGAAGCCTGGAAGTGCTGCAATGACACCACCGAATCCAAACTCAGCTCCTGTATTCATCGTTGCAAGTAGCGCTCCACCAATACTTGTATTCAATCCAGCTTGGAAACCTGTTACTACTCGCTTCCAATATAATAATAACGTTGTTAAGATCCCTATAATAAGTGCCAATTCTACAGACCAAATTCCTACTACTGCACTTAATTCTACTTTTCCAAATGCTTTCATACCAATTGCAGAAAAATCAAAACCGCTTGGATACCACTTCGGTATCATAATAGTAAACAATTTATTCATTACACCTACTAAAATAAGTGGTATAAATGCAATAAGTTGTTGTGCTCTTGTGATTTCAATGTTATTAATTAATGGCATATTTTTTTGTTCTAATTGCAAAGATGCTGCCATTTCAGTATTTCCGTCATTAAAACCAAAATATCCTTCACCTGCCGCTTTTGCCTTCTTACGTCTACTCTCTAAATATAGTAAACCTAATGTAAGAACAAAAATTGCTCCTACAATCCCAAGTATCGGTGCAGCATAAATATCCGTTTTAAAAAATGTTGTAGGTATTACATTTTGAATTTGTGGTGATCCAGGTAGTGCATCCATTGTAAACGTTACTGCTCCAAGAACAATCGTTCCAGGGATTAAACGTTTTGGAATATTAGCTTGTCGAAACAACTTAGCTGCGAACGGATAAACAGCAAACACTACTACATACACACTAACACCACTATACGTTAAAATAGCACCCATTAATACAATCGCTAATATAGTACGTTTTTCACCAACTAACTCAATAATCGTTTTTGCAATAGAATCCGCAATTCCTGACATCTCTACTACTTTTCCAAATATTGCTCCTAATAAAAACACAGGAAAATATAACTTTATAAATCCAACCATTTTCTCCATAAAGATATTAGAAAAGAAAGGTAATACATAACTAGGTTCTGTCAAAAATACTGCAAATAATGCAAATATCGGTGCGAATAAAATAACAGAAAAACCTCTGTATGCTACGAACATAAGTAAACTTAGTGCTAATAATATAATAACTAACTCCAATTTTACCCCTCCATTAAACAGAATATTCTAAAATTTATTGATAAATTTCTACTAATCTTTTAATTCTGACACCCCTCCTCTTATTCATACAATTTTTTCATGCTAAAAATGTCTAATTATAAATATTCGATTACATATGAAAAATCCCTTTAAACAGAAACGAATTCCTCATCATAACGTTATAAAGGGATTGCTAGCATCTATATTTACTAATTTATTAAACTTTTTTCTACACAAAAATGATACAGTTCTTCAACATCTTTCACTATGTAAGTCGCACTAACTTCAGTCAGTTCTTTCTCACAGCCATAGCCATATAAAACACCAATTGAAGCAATTCCATTCTGATTCGCACCTATTATATCGTGCTTTCTATCACCAATCATTATCATTTCTTCTTTATTTAGTTCTTCATTTGTCTGTAAAATATGAGCAATTATTTCTTCTTTTTTTATTCTCGTACCATCTAAATTACTTCCAATGATATCTTCGAAATAATTCGTCAATTGAAAATGCTCTATAACTTGTTTCGCAAATACAGTGGGCTTTGAAGTTGCTACAAATATGCGATTCCCTGAACTTTTTAATTGTTGCAAGAGCTTCAGAATCCCCTCGTATACATTATTCTCAAACAATCCACGCTGCTTTAAATACTCACGGAAATAAAAAACAGCACGTTCAAGCTCTCCTTCACTCATATTATATCTCTCTATGAATGATTGCTGAATAGGAGGACCTATAAATGAATCTAACTCACTTATATGTACTTCTTCAATTCCTACTTTTTTTAATGCATATAAAACCGAGTTTACAATCCCTTCTTTCGGATTCGTTAAAGTTCCATCTAAATCAAATAAAAATGTTTTATACATGTTTCATTCCTCCACTTAATTTGCTGTATAAATAAGTGCTAACATCTCTTCCACTTCTACCTATTATACTATCATTATCTATTTTTTCGAAAAATCAATTTCCATATGTCACATACTTTCAGTTACAAAATACGATAGATATGATACAGTAAAAAAGTTACAATTATTTTAATAGAAACTGGTGAAACAAATGTCAATTACGTTAATTTTTATAATGGCTTTCACAATTGTGATCCACGCAGTTGAAACAAGCTCTTATAGTATTCGATTAGCCGGGGTTCGTTTAAAGAAGATTGCTGTCGCATTATCCGTCGTAGGAATCGTATTACTCATTTCAAGAACATCAAACTTACTACAAGCCTTTTTACTTGGCGGGATTGTTGACGAAGCAAAACAAGATCCTTCTATTGATTTAGAGCATATTATACGTCTTGTACTATTATCTGCTTCTATCGGTACATTGCTTGCGATTATACTGTATCCAACTTTGACAAAACTATTTGGATATGTCATTCAAAACTTTGAAACAGACGGTTCTTTCATTCGAATGATGAAAACGAATAACATTCAAAAATTAAAGTACACAAAAAAATATGTCCGCTTTCCAAAGTTAGAAATGATTCATAGATTGCGTATCGGCGGTATTCCAAAGCGTATAATGCTTATTAACATGTTCGCTACTGCAATTTATACAGCGGGGGTTCTTTCCGCACTATATGCTTCTTTTTTAATTCCAGCTTTCGCAACAAAAGCCACTACAGCTTCTGGTCTTATTAATGGTTTTGCTACTATTTTATTAACAGTGCTACTAGATCCACGTATTGCTCTTTTAACAGAGCGAGCTCTTCAATCAGAAGAAGGTGCTGAAGCAATGAGTAAAATGTATGCTTGGCTAATGATTTCTAGACTTTTTGGTACATTACTAGCTCAACTGTTATTCATACCAGGTGCTTACTGGATCACATGGATTATAAAGCTTATGAATTAAATCCACACTCTAAAAAAAGCAGGTGAGATAACAAATGACTATACAAACAGAACAAGATATCATTCGCTTAATAGAAAACGACGAATGGATGATGACTGTATTACAAATGGCAAAATCACTAGAGCTACCTGATTGGTGGGTTTGTGCCGGCTTTGTTCGTTCTAAAATTTGGGATACTTTACACAACTACGAAATAAGAACAGATACGCCTGATGTAGATGTTATTTATTACGATTGTCTACATAAAGACGAAACATATGAAAAGTTATTAGAAACGAAACTAATGAATATGGATGCCACTATCCCTTGGTCAATAAAAAATCAAGCTCGTATGCATGTAATGAATAACATGCCGCCATATTCTTCTTCTGTTGATGCTATTTCTAAATTTCCTGAAACAGCAACGGCATTAGGAGTTACATTAGATGACCAAAACAATATTATATTAGCATCTCCATGCGGAATCGAAGATGTACTTTCACTACAAGTGAAACCAACAGCTCATTTTCTTGAAACAAAAGAACGTATACATATGTACAAAAATAGAGTTATAAAAAAGAATTGGCAAATTAAATGGCCTAACATAACAATCGCTTATCCAGAAATTTAAAAAGGGTGCTTCTCATTTATAGAAGCACCCTTTTTAAATTTCAAAAAATGAATAATTGTTTCTGCGAATCTATCTGCTTCCTCATAGTGAGGTGAATGACCACTCTCTTCAAATACGATACACTTACCGTTTTGAGCATCTTTATTAAATGTTTCAATTTGTTTTTCACACGTTACTACATCATGTTTTCCTACAATTAATAACATTGAATTCTGTACTTCTTTTATTTTATATAATAATGATTTATGACATGCACCCTCTAATTTTAATCTGTCAAAATGAATTTGAGAACGATTTGAAAATACTTCCCACTCTTCATCACTATATAAACTATAGTCTGTTTCATCTTCCTTATAATTGTAAATCTCCATTCTTTTTTCTTCTAATTCAGCGCTTAATCTTATATAAGCTTCTAACAACTCTTCTGAACTAGCATTGCTAGATGAATAAGCAAAGCACTCTTTTGCTACTTCTTCTTTTCCATGCTTTTTTAATAAATGCCCTGTCTTTTGCAACAAAGCTCTACTTGTTAATGCAAAGTCGAAAGTTGGCCCTTCAAATATTATTTTCTCTATTGAACTTGGATATATCGACGCATATAACAATGCTAAATAGCCACCGAAAGAATGTCCAATTGCAGACCACTTCTCAATTTGTAATACTTTTTTTAATTCCTCACAGTCTTCAATCAAATCATTTAATCCAAAAGCTTCGTCTTCAGTAATTTTTTCTGAACGACAAACACCTCTTTGATCTATCATAATTACATATAAAGAATCTTTTAAACGTTCCGCTTGGTGAAATGAAAAATCATAACAACTCTCTCCTGGACCACCATGCAAGTATAAGACTGGCTTATTTTTAGGATTTCCATGTGTTTCAACGTATAGCTTTTTCCCTCTAATATTCATATACTCTCCTGTTTCTATCAAATTCGCCATAAACATCACCATCTTCTTTTTTTTACTGAATATTATAACATTTAATGTTAAATAATCCCTATTACATTTAAGAAGACGATAATTATTGCAAGTGGTGCTACAAATCGAAGTAAAAATGCCCAACAAGTAAATACTTTCTTTCCATAATTTCCACCTACAAAAAACTCCGCTTCTAGTACCTTCTTCTCCATTTTGAATGAAACGAAAATACTAATAAATAGTGCACCAAGCGGCATTAATATATTACTAGATAAAAAGTCTACTGCATCAAAAATATTATTTCCAAAAATCGTAATATCACTCCATACTCCAAATGATAACGCAGATGGTATACCTACTAAGAAAATGCAGAAACCGATCATCCATGATAATTTCGTTCTTCTGTCTTGTTCACCATTTGCTATTGCTGAAACAACAGTCTCTAGTAGAGAAAACGCTGATGTTAATGTTGCAAATGTAAATAGCGCAAGAAATACTGTTAAGAACAATCCACCGAGTGGAATTTGACTAAATACTGATGGTAATACGATAAATAGTAATCCAGGTCCTTCTGTTGGCTCCATTCCTAATGAAAATACAGCCGGAAAAATAGCAAGACCCGCAAATAAAGAAACAAATAAATTCAATCCAACAATTGTTATTGCTGATTTTGGTAAACTTTCTTTTTTATTTAAATAGGAACTATAGGTAACCATAATTGAAATCCCGATACTAATCGCAAAGAATGATTGCCCCATTGCGAACAAAATACTTTCCGAAGTAATCTTTGAGAAATCTGGTTGTAAGAAAAACTTCACACCTTTCATTGCGTCATCAAGTGTTAACGAACGAATAATAAGAGCGACAAATAAAACGAACAATGCTGGCAACATATATTTACTTGCTTTTTCAATTCCATTTTGTACACCTTTTGATACAACCCATATCGTAATGAACATAAAAGCGAAATGTCCCATAATAGCCCAAGCGGGATTCCCAATTATTTCAGTAAATAACGCACCGTAATTTTGTCCTGGAGTAATCAGTTGTCCTGTTATTCCTCTGAATAAATAAATTAATACCCATCCACCTACAACACTATAAAACGAAAGTAATATAAAACACGTTCCAACGCCAAGGCGTCCGATCCAGTGCCATCCTGTATTTGGTGCGATGCTTTTAAATGCTCCAACTGCTTGTTTCTGCGTACTGCGTCCAATCATAAATTCAGCTATAAGTAGCGGTAGTCCAATTAAAACAGTAAATAATATAAAGATTAAAAAGAACGCTCCTCCCCCGCTCTTCCCAGCGATATAAGGAAACTTCCATATCGCACCAAGTCCAATTGCTGATCCGGCTGCTGCCATTATAAAACCTAATTTCGAAGTCCATTGCTCCGTCTGTTTCATCTCATTTTCCTCCTAATTAAATCTTTTTATATAAATAAATAAATTTTATAGACCTATCCAAATAAACCCTCCATTTCTTCTTCCATATAATAAAAAAATGGCCTAGCATCTCTATATAAAGAGACGCTAAGCCATTTACTTAACGCGGTACCACCCTTATTGATTCCATTATGAATCCACCTTAGTAGTAATCGTTTGATTACAAACCTAATATCGAAGGTTAACCGTTAAGATTTACTAAGAATGTGATTCCGTTCCACCTTACTGCTCCTAGGCGAGTTCAGGATGTCATTTGACTATGTCGCACCAACCCATAGCTCTCTGTACAAATACATGACCTTACTACTCCTATTCAACACATTTTAATATTTAGAATATATTTTCTTTTGAAATTAATATGAAGTATATCGGTTATATTTGTAACTGTCAAGGGATATATTATTTTTTTGTCAAAAAAGATTTCTCAAGACGTTAATATTGGTCTAATAGCTCTAACATGCCATTCACCAAAAAGTCATTTGGATCATGTGTAAATACTATAGATTGTTCAATCGCCTTCACATCTACTTCATATTTCTTTAGTTCTCGTTGTATTAATACTTTCGCCATATCGGACAATAGCGCTTGTAGTCCATCACGTACTTGTCCTTCCGTTAAAACGTACTTTACGATGACTTCAAAAAATAATACACCCCTTTAGTTTTCCCTCTACTATCGTCGTACACTGTACATAGCCATTACAATCTATAAAACAACAATAAAAATTTAACACTTAATGCACTAATAAAATTATAATGCTCTTTTAAATTTCTACGCTAAAACGCAAAAAAGCACTTGTTTCCTTTAATTAACAATCAAGTGCTTTAAGTTCATATGTTTTTAAGTAGCGTAAATTTGTAAGTTTTGTAGTAACAGTATGACGCCTTTTGTACATCATGACAAATACTATATTAAAACTTACGAGTTTGTACGAGCTTGTTAGTTTAATATACATTCCATGTGTTTATATTTATCGCCCGGTAACTTGCCACTTTTCCAACAGGAACAAAGTTTAGGAGTGTCCAACCTGCGGCGATGAGTCTTTCTTTTGTTGATAATTCTTTTCCTGTAATAGGGTCTTTACCGGTAACTGCACGAATTGCATCATTTACTCCGATGAATTCAGCTGCTCCTTCTAATCTATTTTCTTATACTATTTGCTGAACAACATATGTACTTATTATTTATTATACTATCCTCTCTTCTATCTTAAAATGCAAAAAGCACTTGTTGCCTCTCATAGACAATCAAGTGCTTTAAGTTCATATGTTTTTAAGTAGCATAAATTTATAAGTTTTGTAGTAACAGTATGCCAGCTTTTATACATCATGACAAATACTATGTTAAAACTTACGAGTTTGTACAAGTTCGTTAGTTTCATATACAGTCTATGTGGTTTATATTTATCCCCCGGTAAAATATCATCTCGCCTAAACTCGTACTTCTTTTTCTACTCTATCATTGCACATAGTACTCCATGATGGTACAACTTTCATGAGTTATTAATTCAATTTAGATATATCTATTACTGTAAATTTTTTAGAGGTTATTATTTTTCACTTCCTCAAACCACTCATCAGCAAAATCATCAGCCATTTTTATATCCTCATTTGTATGTATTAAATCATACTTATATTCAGCTTTAAACTTACCACTCTTAGCATCGTATATTAATTTCATCTCAGTTGGCATATCTTTTTCGTATTCTTTGCATAATGTTTCAATTTCTTCGATATCTTCACCTATAATTTGTAGCACCTAAAACATTCGTTCTGGAGATACATCATATTTTTCTTCTCCATTTTCCAATGCATCATTAACCTTATGACACTCTACATACTTTTTGTTAATTAAATAAAAGAAACTACTAGATATCATATCAGCTTGCAATTCAATAAATCTATCTTCAAATTCTTTCATACTATCTTCTCACTCCTTAGATTAATTTTTAAGAACTTTAAGACCAGGATTACCATTAATAAGGTAATTAACTATAAATTTTTCTGGAAGTATATCATTCAGTACTGAGTAGCCTCTGAATATACGCATTTTAACATTGGCTTTTCCCTCTTTTTATTTTTTAGCATGATGCAAAAAAGCTTACTCCTCCTCAAATTTCGAGTTAGAATAAGCCTTCTACGTATGTCGATCAAGTCTGTTCAGCAAGTTTACACAGAATTCAAAATAAACCTCTATATCATTTGCAATACTTGTTCCTTAACACCTTCGTCAAACTTAGCACCTTCCACATTTGCTCCCTTCCAAACTACATTGTCAAGTTTGGCTCCGGTAAAATCTGCATTTGTTAAATCCGCATTTCTAGCATCTACTTCTGATAAATTAGCATTTTCCAAATACGCTTTTTCGAAGTTACCATCAGTAAGATTGGCACTACTAAAATCCGTCCCAGTGCACTCTGCTTGTTTAGCATTGATTCCAGATAAATTTGCATGGCGAAAAGTAGCATGATTTAAAATTGTTCCAACTAATTCTCCATATGAAAAATCAACTTCGTCAAAACATGTTTCAAAACAACTACTTATATTCAATTTTGCATATTTCATATTCGATGTAGAGAAATCCGCTTCACCAAACCTACAATCTGCAATGTGTATTTCCTCTAAATTACAACTTCTGAAATCAGCAAACTCAAAATCACAATCAAAAAACGATGCTCTCATTAATGAAGAAGCTCTTAACAGAACTCGTTTTGCCATGATACGCTCTGCCATTACCTCTGACAAATCTGAAAAAGTAAGGTCTAAATCACTCATATCTAACTGATCTATAACCTCATCATTGTATTGAGATCTATTTAATATTTCCATGACTCTTATTCTATCATTACCATTACCATTCTCATTCATTATTATGATCTCCTTTCATTTAGCTTTTCAGATAGTCCTTCCAAGCAACATTTGGAGAATAAGTTACCCCCATCTGATCTTCATCAAAACTTGGTATAGCCATTACTTGTGCTTGTTCCAAATACTTCATTACTTGTAGCCAATTATCAAGTAATGTATCACTATCACTCTCTAATGGATTATTTAAAATATCAATACAAAGGCCACCCCAATCTAGCTCAGATACCACAGCTGGACTATTTTGTAATAATTCCTTATCAAACATTTCTAAAATATGACCGCTAAAGTATGTTCTAGCCCCTATCCCTAAGGGACCGTTAGGAAGAAACCTAACTGGTATTGGTTGGGAAGATATTTCCATCCACATTTGTAATCGCTCACGTTGGGTATTCCACGGATATGATAAAGGCCAAAAAATTTGAGTTACTCCATAACTTGGTTTCGCAATTTCTGCAATTTGGTCAGATAACTCAAAAAAAGCAGGCCATAATTTTTTAGGTATCGATTTATGAAACTCAAACTTTAAAAATGAGCGATGACTCCAGTTAACTTCAAAACTCCCACTATAGTTCACCGATTTATCACGATAAAGGTAAACTTCTGATACTTTATGCTCTGAAACTACTTTTTCCAGGATTTCCTGACGATTATATTCTACTCGTACCATTTCACTGTTACCCCAATGAGTAGGAGCAAATTTTTCATTTGACTCAAACACATCCAAAAGACGACCTAATACTTCTTCTTCGTTAAAAGATACTGTAGGATACATTGTAATTGAGAAAAAATCAGGTTTCATGTATATCCCCCTTAATACTAAAAAATATAGTCACATAATAATTTTTATTCATAGTTTTTTCCATCGGCCTCCACCAGGTAAACGTGAATTGCCCTCCCATTTATGAGTCACTTTTCCACTACTTGGGTCAGTATAGTAAATCTCACTCTTTTCTCCTAAAGGCCCACTTGGTCTTGGCTTAGGAGGAGTCCCATTTAAATCGGGTTTGTCACTTGATATTGTCACAACATGACTCCCATTTTTATCTTCGAACATTTCTCTTTCAGCTCGCATTTGGCTGTCGTTATGAATAGTTTGCTCTTTTTCACCCATTTTGTGTTTGTGATCATGAACTAAATCAATTTCCCCCTTATCATTACGCCCAATGCTATCTGGACGCGTAAGATGCCCTTCACTAGATGTATATGTAACAACCTCACCAGCATTATTGTCCTCTAATTGGCGATCAAGATGTTCTCCCAAAGCTTTTCTCCCTTTTATTTCTTATTCTCTTCCACGCTCTTGGCTCTTTCTTAAATTTTCAGTCCTAGCATCCCAATCTTTACGCTCTAAAGGTTTTTTCGTTTCTTCACAATGACGATCATATCTAATATCATCTGCTGCTTTATAATCTCCTCGCGCTTTAGCTTCATCTATTTTCTTTCGATAGTATTCTTCTCGTTCTGAAGTTAGTTTAATTTTGTTTGGGTTTGTATTACTACCTTTACCCGTACCCTTAGTTAAAACAAAAAGCGGTAACTGGGTTACCAATTACCGCTTACTCTTCCTTACTTACAAGTATTCTCCCAATTAAAGTCAAATACTTCTTCAACATCATTTTTCATTAACTTTTGTAATTATATTACATCTTTCTATAAAAAACTGCAGTCCAATTGTATCTAACACTTGGGCTACACTTCATATCAGACATTTTTTCATATAAATGTTCTTAGTATATTATTTTTGTAACTTTAAACTAGCAATTAACTCATCTAAACTATCCGAAATCTCTTCAAATGAACCTCGTTCAAAATCCTCCAATTCAACCTTACCACTTACATTATCTAAAACAACTATCAAACCGTTCCCCTCTACACCTATTGGAGTCTTATCAACCTTATTATGATTGTTTTTATACCCTTCTAAATTACTTTCGAAGGAATCCAATTCAATATTTGGTAATACAGGTTCTAGCCTAATATAATGATTACCAATAAATCCATCTAAATCAGCAAACCAATAAGAATTAAAATAATCATCAATTGAAGTGTGCAGTTTAATTTCAAATCTTTCCTCAATCTTCGTTAAATCATTCTTATTATTTTTTTCAATAGGTTTCCATGAAATTTCTTCTTCATCATCCATTTCACCCTGATATATAAATGAATCAACTTCTTCGTTATATGGCGTTTTAAATAAAAAATCTAACCCTTTATCAAAATATTCTTTTCTTAATTTAAAATATTTGCTCATAGCATCCTTCATTACCAAAATAATCACCCTTACTTTTCTAAGAATTTTTCTAATAGTTCAGCATATTTTTGGTCATTTCCCCAAACTCCTGCGCTTTTCTCAGCATTATGAATCCCTCCTAAACCTGGATGTAGCTTTGAGGGTACAGCCACAGCTTGACCTCCACCACCAATGTGATGATGTATTAAAGTGTCATTATATAATTCTTTTAAATCATATTGGGGAAAATGTTTTCTAAACGTTGGATTGTTTATAGGTGCGAATCCTAATTCTATTTTTTGTCTATTTGACCTATTAAACGCTTCTGGGTACTTCTCTAACATCTCTTTCCAATAAAAATCTTTATCGCGTAACCAACCCTCTGCATTGGTGTTTTTTTGCCCTTTACCAACATAGGGCATCTCAACAGTTAACCGAGGATCCGCAGTATATTTAGCCTCTAGCTTACCTAAATCAGCACCACGATATGTTCTAATAGGATCATTAATATCACCTATCTTCTTAACCGTTTCACCCGTACCCTTAACAACCTTACTCTCCATATACTGATAAGCCTCTTTCAGAGAATACTGTCCTCCTCCTGAGACATTTCCTACTCCAGCCATGGCGAAGCCTTTTCCCTCGCCTGGGATCCATTTGTATTCCAGTAATGTTTTTACTGCGTGCTGGATTTTTTCATTCCCCTGCAAGAAGGTTGTTTTTACGGTTGTGGTACCTTTGTTCCATAGGTTTCCGATTTTGTTTGCAAGTCCTTTTGCTGTGGAGGCTACAAAGTTTACGCCTTCTTTTACTTTGTGGCTGGCTGTTTTTATACCATCAACAGCTGCTTTTCCTGCTTTTCCAGCCACCATTGATATTCCTTCGCCTAGCCCTTTTCCTGCTTTTACAATTGTCTTTCCGAAGCTAGAAGCGACATACTTTATTCCTTTTCCAGCAAGGCTCGCAACTTTCCCGACGGGAATAAAGTTTAAAAGGGTCCACCCTGCGGCGATGAGTCTTTCTTTTGTTGATAATTCTTCGCCTGTGATAGGGTCTTTACCAGTAACCGCTCGAATTGCATCATTAATTCCGATGAATTCAGCTGCTCCTTCTAATCTATTTTCTTATACTATTTGCTGAAACAACATATGTACTTATTATTTATTATACTATCCTCTCTTCTATCTTAAAATGCAAAAAGCACTTGTTGCCTCTCATAGACAATCAAGTGCTTTAAGTTCATATGTTTTTAAGTAGCATGAATTTGTAAGTTTTGCAGTAAAAAATGTGATACTTTTTGTATGTCATAAAAACTACTACTTTAAAACTTACGAATTTATACGAGTTCATTAGTTTCATATACAATCCATGTGTTTATATTCATCGCCTAGTAAAATGTCATCTCACCTAAGCTCGTACTTCGTTTTATATTCTCTCATTGCACACAGTACTCCATAATGGTACAACCATCATGAAGTACGTACTTTCTAACAGCCTATTCTTTTTCTTTTCACTGCAAATATACTTTCTCTTTATTCACTTATATATACTTATACATGTCTATTTTCAACAGCATAATTTTATTATTTTGTTCAATATATAGAATCCCATCAAGTTATAGTATATATTTATCATATCCTATTATACGTTCTATTATTGTTTACTATACACACTAATTAACTCACTCTTAAAATCATCATACATTAAAAATGCTTCTTTTAATATATCTTCTAATTCTTCATAGCTTCGATAAACTGGCTTTTTAATCCTTTCTCTTGGGTTAATTAATAACCTTGAGTAAACGCTCCAAGGACTTCCCAGTCTCACCTCATCATTATGATATACCACCCAAATAAACTCTGTCATTCCATATTCTAAAATTATATTAAACCATATCATATAATTTGGAGAATTATCTATAACCCCTACTTTAAAAAACTTCTCCTTCTTATCAAAAGTTGAAACATATCCTAATCTTTTAAATATTTCATTTACTTTTTCTATATCATAATCCTCTAATCTATCATTTAAATCATTAGGATTACCTCTAAAGTTTTCAGACAATTTTTTATACCTATCTACAAATCTAATTTTTTCCAATACCACTTTGATTTCAGGCTTCATCTCAAAACTCATTCTCTATTCCCCCATAAACCTTAATTCTATTCTATATTCTTTTGCTATTTCTTTGTACTTTTCAATATCAGTAATATTTTTATTTGTAGCTGGAATTTCTAATATTTGTTTTCCTTCCAATGGCTTACCATCTAACTCAGGATAAGCATTTGAACGTATTTTTGTACCTGCAGAATATTTCTTATTCATTTCTTTTAAATATTCTCTATAAGTTTTTTCATCAATCATATCTAAATCTGTTGCTTTCCTTGAGATTATTTCTTTAGCAAAAGGATCATATGAATCTAATCTTTTTCCATTTTCCAAGTGTATTTCATGATAATCATAAATATCCCTGTTTCTTACAGTCTTATTAAACTTATTTCCCCTTGCCATAGGAGAATCATTTAACCAATAATCTCTTGCTTCTTTCCATTCTATCCTATCCCTCGTAGTTTTACCTTCTTTTGCTTTACGTGCAAGATATTTTCCATAATCAGATTCTAAATTTGAATCTATAAATCTCCCATTAGAAGCTAGAAGATTTTTACTCGTACCCTTAACACCCTTCTCTCCTACACTTTTCATATACTGATAAGCATCTTTCAGAGAATGCTGTCCCATCTCTCGGACCATTCCTACTCCAGGCATGACATAGGCTTTTCCCAACCCTGGGATCCATTTGTACTCCAGTAATGTTTTTACTGCGTGCTGGATTTCTTCATTCCCCTGCAAGAAGGTTGTTTTTACGGTTGTGGCGCCTTTGTTCCATAAACTTCCGATTTTGTTTGCAAGTCCTTTTGTGGTGGAGGCTACAAAGTTTACGCCTTCTTTTACTTTGTGGCTGGCTGTTTTTATACCATCGACAGCTGCTTTTCCTGCTTTTCCAGCCACCATTGATATTCCTTCGCCTAGCCCTTTTCCTGCTTTTACAATCGTCTTCCCAAAGCTAGAAGCGACATACTTTATTCCTTTTCCAGCAAGACTTGCCACTTTTCCAACAGGGACAAAGTTTAGGAGCGTCCATCCTGCGGCGATGAGTCTTTCTTTTGATGATAATTCTTTTCCTGTAATAGGGTCTTTACCGGTAACTGCACGAATTGCATCATTTACTCCAATGAATTCAGCTGCTCCTTCTACGCCCTTTTCCCACCATGATTTTTCATGTTTCTTTTCTGTTTTATGGGTTTCTTTCAATTTTTCATTTTGTTTCTTTTGATATTCTTCATCTGCTTGACGAAACTTTTGAGCGATACGCCGTAATTCTTTTTCTGTAACTTGTAAGTTACGTATGTAAGATTCCATGAGTCTCATTGATCTCATATATTCCCCATAAAAATGCTGACTCGTTGCTCCTTGCCATTGCATTTGAATACTAAACATAGATTGATTGAGATTTTGTTGTATGGTCTGGCTGTGTGTTTGCATCTCTGATATGTTTTTGGCAATTTGTTCGAGTTGTTCAGGTTTGACTTTAATCTCCAAACCTTCTCCCACCTTCCTCTATTTTATACCAAAAAGAAATAGAACTGCATCATTTTTTACTTATTCTCTTTAGAGAAAACATCAAAAATACTGTTATCACAAATCGCTTCAATTTCTTCCTTTACAAATAATTTTTGAAATTTTGTTCCTGGGTTTAATATTACATTTGCCTCTAAATCTATTGTTTTTAATAATTCAACTGCATTCATAGAGACATACGGACATTCTTCTGGAATAACCATTTCTAGATGCTTTAAATCCGAATACAGTGGTAACATTAATCCTTCTTCCATTTCAAAATAATGAATTTGTAATTGTGTATTATTAGTAGAAATCAAATTTCCTTCTTCATCTACACTTGTATCCCCTTCGACAGAAGCAACAACGAATAAATTTGATTTCTGTAATATCTCATAAAAATAGCCTCTTTTCTCTTCGTTTTGTAACGCTTCCACTAACGCCTCATCTAATGGACTAATTTCTAGTAAACTCATTAACTTTCACTCCTATTTGGAATAATTTCGCCATCTTACTTGGAATAAGATGGCGAATTCATTATCTATTTATTTTTTTGTGTCCATTGCTTTTATTTTGTCTAAGTACTCCATTGCTTTTTGGCGCACTTCTCCAACAATCGTTGTTGCATATTGTGGTCGAGTTAAAAACTCAAAACATTTATATGCATTATTGTTTTCATTTTTGTCTAAATACCCTTTACCTGTTTGTAACATTTTTTCAGAGACAACTTTCATAAATTCTTTTGCAGGTGCCTGCTGATATCCTAAGTTCATGGCTTGATGAGTTAGCTCAACTACTGACGCTAAATCTTCAATAGTGTTTATACGAGTAGCCTTTTTATTAGCAGCATCAAATGTACTTAAATATTCAATGGCAACTTTTGCTTTATCTTTCACTCCAGTCATTTCAATCCCCGGTGTTTTATAAAGAATTTGATAGATTTCTAAAGCTGATAGGTAATTACTCTTTTCAATTTTTTCCCCTTCTTTTAATACGCGATTTGCGACATCCGAAAATCCTTTTTTATCATTAACCCCACGATAGGAAGCTTGTCCATAATAGTGTAAAGCTTCGTAAAGCTTTCCGTTCTGATTCGCTTTTGTATTTGCTACTTCTATTAGTTGGATTCCCTCCATCTTTTTCGACGCATTGTCAATAACACTCATACCAACGATTTTTTCAATTGTTTTATCGATATCTTTCAACTGTGCCAATAATGTATACGATGGAAGTACAGTTTTCTCAGCCTTTTCTTGCCAATCTGGTGTTCCATTGATTTGCTCCCATTCGACTTCTGTTTTTTCCCATAGTTTATTTGCATAATTCACCATTTCTTCTCTTGAACGCTCTAATGGATGCTTTGTACGAATTGCATTAGCAATATTCAATACAGCTGTATAATATTCTCCTTTATTTGCAGCCTCATTTGCTTTTCTTTCAAACATAAGTGGCATTAACATTTTATTTGCTTCATCTCGAACAGATTGTTCTACCCTTGCCGTACTTGATAATAGGTTTGCTTTCTTTAAAGCATCTTCCACTGAAAATTTTGGGTCTTTCATCTGTCCCCTAAGTCCATCTACAGCTATACTAAATTGCTGATTTAATTTTTCTTTTTGTTGATCTTTTGCGACATCAATCCATTGATTTGCTAATAGTAAAGCATTTTCATAGTTTAGACTTTCAGGGGTTAAATATGTTTCAATTTTCTCAATCGCTTGATTGATCGGATTTGGTTTTTCCGGTTTTTCTGGTTTTTCTGGTTTCATTTGACCATCTGTATCATTGCTATTTGTTTCTTTATGATTTACTTCTTTCGTATTTTCTTTGTTGTTTTTATTAGCTTCAATTAATTGATCTTTTTGCTCTTTCTCACTAGCTATTTCTGACGCCCCAGTTTTATTCGTATTATCTTCTTTAACAACCACTTGTCCTCCATTACTGCTAGTTACAGTTTCTTTTTCTGGACTTACGTTTTCTTTTGTATCATTTTTAGATGTCACTACTGGTGCTTCGATGTTAATATTTTTTAATTCTTCTTGTAATAGTTTATAGAAAATCTTTTCTACACGTTGATTTGCAGCCTCTACTAATTTAGGATCCACGCTTTCAAGCACCGAAGTAACTAAGTAATATTTACTTAAAGATTGTTCTAGAGAAGCTATATCTGTTTGGTTATTTAACCAAACATTCTCCTCTTGTACAGCCTTATCGTATACTAACTTTGCAACTGATTGAATATACTCTTTCTTATTTTCTTTTAAATACTCTTGTAATTCTTGTTGGGTTGTAACTTTTTCCTTAAGTGTATTCATTTGGTTACGTAAATAAAATAATTCACTTTGATTCGAATAATTCTCCTTATTAGCTAAAATTTCTCCCAAATTGTCCAATGTTAATCTATGATCAGCAACTGTCTGTGCATTTGAAGATGCATTCAATTGAGATATCAGTGTTAACTCTTTATTTTCCTCCGAATATTTAGCCCTACTATTTAACGTGTCAGAATTTTGCCCTTTTCCATAATACTCATTAAAGAATACAGATGAATACCTCTCTCCATTCCCAGCATACCACTCAACTAAAATATCTCCCGTTATTGGTGATACTGTAATTTGATCGTGTGGCACTGGTGGTTTTGGTTTTTCTGGTTCTTTATCACCATC